>JBAXMF010000133.1:0-6492 GCA_037134435.1 Methanomicrobiales archaeon
CTTTAATGATGTTGTTCAGCGGTTGGTAACAAATGCCTTCGAGAAGAAACCATTGCCATATTTACTGAGTGACAAACAATCAAACGAACTTTTGTAATTCAGAGATAAAAACGAAAATCAGAGGGGCTTGAGCCCACCCCTACCCCATCACGTCAAACGTCTTCGCGAACGACGTCCACCGTACGTCCTCCCCAAGGTTGAACCTACCGTTGGCTATGAGGTCCTTACCGATCGAGTTAACATACCCGAGCTCCGTAGTCGTACCAATCCCTGCCGGACTTTTTGAACCAAAGCTCATCGATCCAAACCCAGATCGAGACCCAATCGCAGTAAAGCCAAACGCATCCGGCATCTCCAGATCTGCCTGATCGATAGACCCAACCAAGCGATACGCCAGGTCGTCAGCCATAAACAAAGATCTCGTAATAACCGTCTCACAATATGGCGTCGCGGTAAAGTTCGCCCCCTCTGCATCGAAAGACTAACCCCACACGCTACCTGTTCTCCTCGTAAAGCCCTGGTCCGGAGGACGTCATATTAATCGGGTCACCAGTTGACCATTGAGATATTTATCGGGTTATTTATTGAATACTCCCTTTCACGAGGTCTTCCTCCTTCAGCCGCCACGCTCCCTTCGGCACCACCATCTCGAACCGTGCGATCTTGCCCGGCTCCCCGGTCTCTTTGATAGTAATCCCGGTGATTTCAAGGATCTCGCGGGAGAGGACAACCCCATACCGATGTTTTTCCCGAACCCAACACTCGAAGATCCGTATCTTCTCTTCAATAGGGATCCGGTGGTCATCGTCCTAACAGAGAAGAATAGTAACTCCATCGAGTTTTTTAGCAGAGAACCAGATAGTTGTAATTTCCCCCCTCGTAACGGGCAGCATTATCCATCAGGTTAAAAAATACTTGATAATCAACGGGTCAGCAAACACTTCAATTTCGGCAGGCAAATCGTTTTCACCACCACATTTACAAGCGCCACCTCATCTGCCGGAACATCCACAAGTGTTCGGACATCCTGCCTGTCAGGGGCATTCACGCTGATTTTTTCGTATTCCCTGGTGAACTGGATCTTAAACAATATCGGCTCGGCAGCGGTACGAATTTTCTGAAAATACCTGGGCGACCTACCAGCTGCATCCACACCTGAAGATGCAGACGCTCGGTCATTTTCACCAATCCTCGCTGAAGCTCCGCCTCGCATCACATCACCTCGTTTGTTCTTCGTGGTTAATAGGGCAGACGAAAACACCCTTGGCGGGTAATATTGCTCTGGCCTGAGTTTTCCACCCTATTCCTGGACCCTTACCTTACCTTGTTATCTCTATACCTACCTCATTCCGCCGGAGGAAGCCCGGTGTCCAGGGTGAATCATAGCGCATCAGAAACGGCTGGCCCACAGATATAATGCCCGCGTTTTTCAATTCTTCCTGCAGCAGGGATGCTTTCGCATCCACATCCTGCTGAGCGCCATCCCCGGAAAAGCGGATGACTGCGACCTCCCGTTCCGGAATTGTGACGATTCGGACCCTGCTGTCAAGCGGATCAGGGATCTCATCTCTTGATGTTCCTGCAGGCATGACAAACGACATCGATGAAGCATCTGAAACAACTGGGGAAGTCATTGGTATCTTTTCTGAGGTTATTACCGGTGCAGTCATGGGGATTTTACTCCGGCCTTTATTGTTGCCTGATATGTAGGCAAAGAGCGGGTTGAAACCGGCATCACTCCCAGGACTGTCCACAGTAGCAAGCACCATTGCAGGGTAGTGCCGGAACTCGATCGCTTTGGTATTCCCTTTGACTGTATAGGGGGTTGTTTCTGTAGCAGGCTGGGCCAGCAGAAAAAGGGCCAGCAACAGGATAATTATAACGGCAGACGACACCAGAAGGATTTTTCGCATACTGCCCAATGGGGTACAGCAGGTAATAAATGTGGCTGTCGAATCAGTATTGTAAAAAAAAAGTTCTGACCTGAACCCTTTCCGTATCTTATCGTAAAAGTGTTCTGGATGAATTCACCCGGGCAGGAATGTCGCTCCCTTTTTCCCTGGAACCCGCTCCGACGATACAATGGTCTAGTGGACCGTTGTCTTACGTTGACCCCGGGCTATCCGTCCCAGGTACCCGGATCGGTGGATTGAGACCCACTGTAAGTGCCATGGACCTATCGCCGGATCTCATTCCCAACCTCGTTCCGCCGGAGAAAGCCGGGAGTCCAGGGTGGATTGTACCGCATCAGGAACGGCTGGCCCACAGCAGCGATGCCAGCTTTTTTCAGCCCTTCCTGCAGCAGTGACATGGTCCCATCCACCTCTTGTTGAGATGCATATCCACGGAAACGGATAACCGCGATCTCCCGTTCGGGTAGTGTTGTGATCCACACCCTGCCGTCCAGCGGATCAGGGATCTCCTCCCGTGGTTTTCCTGCTGGCATTACAAACGACATCGACATCGCACCGGAGATCACCGGTGCCGTCAACGGTATCGTCCGTGAGTTTATGACGGGAGAGGTCATAGGGATTTTACTCCGGGCTTTATTGCTGCCTGATATATAGGCAAAGAGCAGGTTGAAACCGGTATCGTTCCCGGGACTATCCACGGTAGCAAGCACCATTGCGGGGTAGTGCCTGTATTCAATAGTTCCTTCTTTCCCGGTGATATCATAGGATATTGTATCCGCCATAATCGTGTAATCTCCGCTACTCGGTATATCCCCCCGGGACGTTATGGATGTTTCGCTCATGAAGGGATCGGATTGTTTATCCCGGGACGCCGCCGAAAGCAGTACCTTGTCCCGTACTGAAAATATCATATGGGTATTCCCGTATCCCGATGTTTCCACCAGTAACCGGTGGACCAAAGGGGAATAAAAGAGCTTAGGATTACCCGTTTTTCAGGGCAACAATATCCTTCACACCGACCAGTTTCCAGACCATTGAACGCTCTTCGCGGACAATTACATCCAGGCTGTCACCCGGGTTGTGACCCAGGGCCGTGAGTACGCGAGTTGAAAGGCGATTTTTTGCAATCATCTCCACGAACTGCTCCCGGACCTTCTTTTTCTGTGCCGGGTCCTTCACCTCTTCGAGCATCCCCTGCAGGCTCACAAATGTAAAGGCTGACATATCAGGGGCGTACTCCTCAATCTCGACTGATACCTTAGGGTTTGCAGCAAAATACTCCATCTTCCTGCCGTACTTTGTCGAAATGAAGTAGAGGTACTTCTTGTCAAAGACATACATGAACGGTGCTATGTAGGGATGGTCACATGCACCAAAAGAAATCCTTGACACATACTGGCGTTCGATCAGGGCATCATACTCGGCTTTGGGCATCTTGGGGATTTTTACCGGATCCATTCTTATCATTATTCCTTTGATATAGTGGTACTGAACAAGAGCATAATAATGATGATCAAAAGCACAAGGATTCATATCTATGCTTCCTCAATTCAGAAGTTAGAGTGTTCCCCATGGTACGAGATTACCCACGTCCCCACATTGTGATCAGCTGGTGTATCGAGTTTGACCCGTGCCGCTGCGATGGCTATCAGATACCTTTCCCCACCGTGGCACGCCTGAAAGCCCATGCTGAATGCATGCCGGTCTTTCCGGAGGTTGAGATCGGACTGGTTATCCCGCGGGCAACGGTCAGGATCGTGCAGATAGATGGGGTCAATCATCTCATCCAGCTCGCTACTGAACGCGACGTGACCAGTGAGACGACCGACTTTACCCCTCGCTTTCTGGACGACCTGCCCCGGTTGACGGGTTCATCCTGAAAGGCGGTTCTCCTACTTCCGGTGCAAGTGGCGTCCGTGTATACTCGTCAGCGAAAAATCCATGGCTATACAGAAGACCTCCGGCCTTTTTACCCGGGAGGTGCTGAAGCGGTTTTCGGGGCTGCCCATCTCGGTTCTCAACCCAACTGCCACCTTTGCGGACGATCTCAACCAGAACTCCATCATCCTGAAGATGACCTGACGAAGCGTTTCATTCCTATTCGTGGGTGAGGCCGATGCCGAAAGCCGTATTGCCAATAGCAGAACGGATCTTCAGGCAGATATCCTCAAAGTCGGCCGCCATGGCAGCGCCACATCATCCAGTTCAACCTTCCTAACCAACGCACAACCGAAGACCAGCGTCATCGAAGTCGGGGCCGGGAATTCCTATGGTCACCCGACATCAGCGACACTTGGTCACCTGGCCCAGGTGGGGTCCGCTATGCATCGCACCGACCTGAATGGCGATGTAACGGTAACAACCGACGGCACGAAGTATCGAAACGTACGATATCAGAATTGTTCAGGGATTGCGAGTACTCATATTGCGAAGGGCTGCAACTGATCTGTCAAAAATCGGTATCAACTCAAAAAAAACGTAGCCACGGAAAATTTATTTCAGAATGTCTAATAGAAGACCCGTTTGTTTATCCATTCAACGAAAAAATTTCGGTATTTGCAACACAATTTCCACTAATTGTGTTTCGATGAGTTCTTCAAATGGGATCGCCAGTTTTTAATATTACTTTCAGCGATACAATGCATGCGAGTATTGTTCCCAACAATGAAAGAGAACGGCACGGCGGGCCTATTGCTCTTTTCTGGTGCCCTGATATTGTTATTCGGTATGATGCTTGCCGAATTTACTTATAGCAACTACAATATGGCCAACAATTACATCTCCGATCTTGGGAATTTTAATCACCCGGTCCCGGCCGTAATCTTCAATGCATCAATAATAATATTCGGCGCCCTGGCAATCTATTCCGGTCTGATCATCAGGACAACACTTGATAAGTGGTTGGGCATTCTTATCATTCTGGCAGGAGCCGGGGGTATCGGTGTTGGGGTATTTAATGAAGGCACTATTCTTGTCATTCATTATCTCTGTGCGTTCACCGTCTTCATTGGCGGGTGTGTCGCCATCTTCTGGTCCACAAAGGTACTCTATAAGCGTCCGACTTCCTACATTTTCCTGATAATGGGGATAATTGTCGTGTTCTTTATCTCCTTCGTGATCTTCAATATGGTGTCAGGATCGCCGGACAAAATCCGTTTGGGGATCGGTGCAGGTGGCATGGAACGAATGGTAGTTTTCCCTACCATCTTCTGGGTTATGGCTACCGGAATCTATCTGATTGGACAGGCACAGGTCCATGAGAGCTCGATCGCCAGGGAAGAGGTGTAAAAGGGCTAATTCCAGACAACAGTTTCCTCTTTTTTTAAGATAATTCCGGCAACTCTGCCTCAGAACAAACCAAACGCCTTACCACCTCAAATACATACGTTCTGATCTTGATTGTAAATTGTTCAATAGTATTTCGGAAAATCAGACAAAATCGTAAATCATTAAAAAAGTTAAATCGATGAAATAAACGAGCTCCACCTGGCCCGCCCATTTACAGCGAAGTTCCCCGCTGCCCCAACGTGCTCCGACGTCGTATGAACATACCCGAGTGCTGTAGTATTCCCAATGCCTATCAATGATCGTGATCCTGCAGCAAAGCTACCGTAACCATTCCCTGATGAGGAAACATCCATCGCCAGCGAATCCGGCAGATCAATACCACCCTGACGAATCCCACCTGCCGAACTATACGCAAGCGAATCCGTCATGAACATCGTCGAAGCCCCTGCATCCTCGCAATAAGCCTTACGAGTAAGGTTGGCCCCCTCTGCATCGAGCGAGTCCGATCCACACGTCACACCTGCAGCAGGTGATCCGCAGGAATTAACCATCAACGACTCCGAGAGGATCCCCAAGTCCCTGGCTGTCCACCTGCTGACCTGTCGAGAACTCGAGTATATCATCCGTCGACAATGACCTCTCGCTTGAGTAAGTCCCGGGACCCGATACCAGGATAGCTCCCGAATATCCGCCCTGCAAGATTTCCTGCCCGATTTCGAGTGGTGGTGTCTTCGAAAGGTCCCCGTCAGACGCGGTCCAGGTCCAATCGGATGAACTTGATACCATCTGATCTCCGGATGCCTGGATCGATACCTCGCAAGAGGCAGCCTGGGCCGGGGTGATCCCGGTGCAAGCCACACCTAGTACAACCGCCGCGAACACACAGCCACCGATGAGCAGTTTTCTCCTTCTCGTCAGGCGGTTCATGTCGGGACTCCTTTCCCCGAACCGCCCGAACCGGACGAGATTCCGTATTCGATATTGTACCATACCGATGGCACAGAAATGGTGTACACACCCAGCCGTTTGCTTTCAGCTTCTGCGACCTGCCTGAGTAAGCTTTCGCGTTCCTCAGGTCTCCGGTCGGAGGTAATCCACTCCTTGGTTTCATTCGTCATCTTATACGACCGGCCCTGGACCACCGGTGGTGCGACGGTTACGGTATCGTCGGTCTGGTCGAAAAAGTTCAATACATTTTCAGTCGTCTGCTGTGCAGTTTTTGTCTCAGCGATCGCGCCCGATGCCCTCTGGTGCTGCACATATGCAAACACGGCACAAATAAGCGCAACAA
>JBAXMF010000134.1:0-6414 GCA_037134435.1 Methanomicrobiales archaeon
GGCACCGGTAGCAACGGGCCGCCCCGTGAACCGCTTGACACCTGCATCGCCATGGCCAATGAGTCCGGCACCCCCATTATATCAGTGGACATTCCGACTCCCGGGGTCCGGGCCAGGTGGATTGTCGCATTCCACCGGCCGAAAACCAGCGGGTCTCTTGTTGCAGATATCGGTATACCGATTGAGGCGGAAGTCTTCACGGGGCCCGGGGATGTCACTCTTCTTCCCCGCCGGGGTACCAATGCCCACAAGGGTGAGGGGGGACGCGTGCTTATTATTGGCGGGGGCCCGTACCAGGGTGCCCCCTACCTCGCCGGTCTTGGTGCCCTCAGGGCAGGTGCAGACATCGTACGGATCGCGTCGCCCGTCTTCGAACCGGTCCCCGATTTAATCTACGAACGTCTTGACGGGGCGGTCATCAACCGGGACCATATTCCCCGTTTGATTGAACTGGCCTGCCAGTCGGACGTCGTCGTATGCGGCAACGGACTTGGGGATGCGAGCCATGATGTCGTTTGTGCCGTTGCACCATACTGCAAAAAAGCGGTGTTCGATGCTGACGCCCTCCGGCAGCCGCTGCCCCTTGCAGAGGATACCATTTATACACCACACGCAGCGGAGTTCACCCGTATGACGAGCGTGGTCGCCCCGGCAGACCTGGCGAAACGTGGTGGCGCCGTGCAATCTGCAGCGACAGGGTCAACCATTCTCCTGAAAGGTGCAGTCGACGTGATATCTGACGGCAACCGGGTGAAATTTAACCGGACCGGGACACCTGCGATGACGGTAGGCGGGACTGGCGATGTTCTTGCGGGCGTCACGGCGGCATTGTTCTGTCATCTTCCCGCCTTTGACGCAGCGACCATCGCCGCGTATGTGAACGGTAAGGCTGGGATGGCAGCAGAGGAGGCGATTGGCGGAGGCCTGGTCCCAAGCGACCTTGTTAAGTACATCCCGCGCGAACTGTTCTGCAGTGGTGTGTCGTAATGGTTGAATTTTCCCATATTTCGGACTCCCGTGCAGAGATGGTTGATATCACGGCAAAAGGGGATGTCACCCGGGAAGCGACGGCGAAGGGGCGGATTTATCTCCGGAAGGAGACCCTGCTCGCGATACAGGAAGGGACTGTGATAAAAGGCAACGTGCTGGCGACTGCACGAGTTGCTGCCACCCTTGCGGTTAAAGACACGCCCCGGATGATCCCGATGTGCCACCAGATACCCATTGGAGCGATAGTGGTCGAATTCAGTGAAAAAGAGTCGTGGATTGAAACAACTGTCCGGGTAAAGACGGTCGGGAAAACCGGCGTCGAAATGGAAGCGCTGGCAGGTGTAAGCGTGGCACTCCTCACCATCTGGGACATGGTGAAATCAGCCGAAAAAGATAGCAACGGCCAGTATCCTGTGACACGAATCGAAGGAATATGCGTGACGGAAAAGAAGAAAGGGGTTGTGAACCCGCAATAATACACTGCCACCGTTACCCCGCACGGTCCCTGGCCCGTGTCCCGGTTGGCACTACGTAGTTCATTTTATATTCCGTCCCGTCAAATTGGTTAGGAATACGGGATGCGTCCCGTGTAGGAATGTAGCTCGGAAACGAGCTGAACCTTGGTGAAATATCATGTCAAAATCGATGTATGCGTACGTCCGCGACGCATGGAAAAGACCCGATGATTCTCCGGTCAGTGCCCTCCAGTGGGAGCGCATGCAGGTCTGGAGACGGGAAGGGAGCGTAGTCCGTTGTGATCACCCAACCCGTATCGACCGGGCCAGGAGCCTCGGGTACAAAGCGAAACAGGGCATTATTGTTGTCCGTGTAACCGTGCGACGCGGTGGCCGCAGGCGGTCCCGTTATGTGCGTGCACGAAGGACGGCAAGAATGGGTGTCAACCGCATCACCGCGGGAAAGAGTATCCAGAGGATCGCTGAAGAGCGTGCCTCAAGACGGCACCCCAACATGGAAGTCCTCAACTCCTACTGGGTTGGCCAGGACGGACGACAGAAATGGTACGAGGTCATCCTCGTCGACGGTCACCACCCGTGTGTGAAGAGTGACCGCAACCTCTCGTGGATTGGCGACGCCGTTCACCGGGGACGTGCAGAACGTGGTAAGACGAGTGCGGGAAGAAAAGGCCGTGGTATGATGACCCGGGGACGGGGTACAGAAAAGACCCGCCCCAGTATCCGGTCGCATGCGAACCAGGGAAAATAATCCCTTCATTTTTTTTAGAGGTAACTGGTATTCCGGATGCTTGCAACAGACGCGACCGTATTTCCCTCACCCCTGGGTAATACCTCGGTCCGCCGGATGGTCATCGAGGCCCGGGAGCGTGGCTTTGACAGTATCGTTGCCATCGGCCAGCCAGGTTGGGAACAAGATGGTTTCTCGGTGATTGGCGGCACGCTTGTACGTGAGCCGCATGTGAAAGCGGTACTGAATGCAAGCCGGGCGAACGTTTCCGGTAAAGGGTTACTTGTGGTGAATGGGGGTAATAATGCGTTCAACCGTGCGGTCATCCAGGTCAAAGGGGTCCATGTAATCCGGCACCTTCACAAGACGGAAAAAAACTCGTTCGACCATATTATCGCACGGATGTCCGCTGAAAACCATGTTGCCATCGATATCGACCTCCGCCCTCTTGTCATGCTACGCGGGGTCTGGCGCCAGAAAACAATCCAGCGCTACTCGGATATTACCGGTCTCTGTGAACGGTTCGGGTTCCCGCTCACCCTCTCGAGCAACGCCCGATCGGTTGTTGAATTGAAATCGGTGAGGGAGATGGTGGACCTGGCCTCACTGGTAGGTATTGCAGAACCTGATGCGAGGAAGGCCCTTGCAACGGTTAACAGCCTGCTCTCCCCCGTTGGCCCGGTGCAGGTGGTGTTGTGAGACCACGGCCCCCGACAATGCGGGATAAAAAACGGTATGTCCTCGCGAAGATAACCCCGCCATGGGTATGCCCCGATACAAAATCGCTCTACCATGTGGTGCAGGAAGCGGTCACGTCCCTCTGGGGGGACGCGATTGCAGCCGGTATCCAGATGGCCGTCGTGTACGGGGACCGCGAGTTCTGTATCATCCGGTGCAGGAGAGGGTGCGAGGGCCGGCTTGCAACGGCACTCTCGACCGTCTCGAGCATGAATGAACTGGGGATCTCTATCCGGAGCTATGCCGTTTCCGGGACAATACATGCCCTGAAACGGAGGATTGAGAAGTGCAGGAAGGGACCAGTCCCCGGTCCAAAAGAGTTAAAAATTGGTGAGAGGACGTTCGAGGCCTATTACTTCCCCGGTCAGAAAGTTGATTTATTAGAAAAGGGATTTAAAAGCCGGGAGCTATTGTTCCTCACAGAGACAGATATTGAGGAGATGTAATGCAACCACAGTATCAGATGGGTTACGACCGTGCGATCACCGTATTCAGCCCGGATGGAAGGTTATACCAGGTTGAGTATGCCCGTGAAGCGGTCAAACGCGGTACTACCGCAGTAGGAATAAAGTGTGTGGAAGGAGTGGTCCTGATTGTTGACAAACGGGTCAGCTCACGGCTGCTTGAAGCGTCATCAATCGAGAAGATCTTCAAGATCGATGAGCATATCGGCGTCGCATCGTCGGGCCTCGTCGGTGATGCACGGGCACTCGTCGACCGGGCACGGGTGGAGTCCCAGATCAGCCGGGTCACCTACGATGAGAAGATCGATGTAGAAGCACTTTCCAAGAAACTCTGCGACCATATGCAGACATACACGCAGTTTGGCGGCGCCAGGCCATACGGTACGGCGCTTTTAATCGCCGGTATCAGTGACGGCCAGTGCCGGCTCTTCGAGACAGACCCGAGCGGGACTCTCCTGGAGTACAAAGCGACAGGTATCGGTATCGGTCGCCCGGCTGCCATGAAACTCTTCGAGGAGGAATACAATTACGAATCGACTGTTTCAGATGCGATCATTCTCGGGTTAAAAGCGCTTCGTGATGCAACAGAAGGGAAGTTTGATGTAAACACCGTCGAGATTGGTGTCATCGAGACCAGTAACCCCGTGTTCCGGAAGATGAGCAAGGAAGAAGTAGCTTCATTCGTGGAGCTATTCGAAAAGTAGGAGATCCGGGCAATGATACCACTAGACAAGGCAGTGGTAGCGCGACTCGAGAGCCACGGCGAGAAGTTTGAGCTCCTGGTCGGTCCTGACGAGGTAGCAATATTCAGGCAGGGCGGACCGATTGATCTCGAAGACGTAGTTGCCGCTCTCAACGTGTTTGAAAATGCAGCGCACGGGAAGCGGGCATCAGAAGAATCACTGATGAAGGTCTTTGCAACCACCGAGTTCCCGGTTGTCGCAAAAAAAATTATTGAAAAGGGTGAAGTCCACCTCACGGCGGATCAGCGCCGGCAGATGATCGCCGAAAAAAGAAAGCAGGTAATTACGTTCATCAGCCGTAATGCGGTCAACCCACAGACCGGCCACCCCCACCCGCCGCAGAGGATAGAAATGGCGATGGAAGAGGCAAGGGTCAATATTGACCCGTTCAAAAATTTTGATGAGAGTGTCAAGGAAACGGTCAAAGCGCTCCGGCCACTCCTGCCTATCCGGTTTGAGGAATTACGTATTGTCGTCCGGGTCCCGGCAGATTATGCACACCGGGCGTATGGCGAGCTGCACAGCGGTTGTGTGATGGAAAAGGAAGAATGGCAGAAAGACGGCTCCTGGATCGGGGTCATGCGGATCCCTGCGGGTATCCAGGGTGAGTTTTATGATACCGTCAACCGTCTTACCAAGGGCGAAGCAGAAGTGAAAGTGCTTGATCAAGTATATTAATCGAGATGACAAATGATAAAAGACACAAATATTTGGGGAATACCATATGAGCAAGGCAAACCATAAAGCGAAAGGAAGGGTCACGGGTAGCGCAGGCAGGTTCGGGTGCAGGTACGGAAGATTTGTTCGTAAAAGAGTCGCAGAGATGGAAAAGATCTCACGAGCATACCACCGCTGCCCGAGGTGCGATGTGATGGGAGTACACCGCAAAGGTACCGGTATCTGGCAATGCCGCAAGTGCGATTTCAAATTTGCAGGTGGCGCATACCAGCCGCAGACCCCCATCCTTCGTGTCGCACTCAGGACAATCGAGCGCTCAATACAGAAGGAGGCATGAGATCTTTTGGCAGGCACATACAAGTGTGCACGGTGCAAGCAGAAGGTTGAAATCGACATGAACGTCCGCTGCCCTTACTGTGGTCACCGTATCCTCTTTAAAGAGAGAGGCGCGGGGATCAAAGTGCTGAAGGCCAGATGACGGTCGTTACGACCTCGAGAAAAGCAGCGCCTGATGTCCGGTCTCTGGCAAAAGACCTTGCATTTGCACTGGGGTACCCATTTTTTACCCGGGGCAAGATGGGCCTCCATGAACTGGATTCAATTGATACATCTTTTTTGATTATCTCGTCAGGACCTGCCGGAACGAGGCTGCAGATCTTTTCATCCGGAGAACCTGTCGCAGATTACCTCGTTACAGATCGGACAATTGAAGACCGGACCGGAACAATGAATAAAGAGGTTTCCGTAACTGACCAATCGGTTTATGATGTGATGAAACCATATATACGAGTGACATTGAGCCGGGAAACGGGCGGTACCCTGATATTTGATGGGACCCGCCGCCGACGATACCTGCTGGGACTGACACCCTACGGGGTACAGAGCGGGACTTCGGATACCTCGTACTAAGCGGGACTCATGCCGGGAAACCTTAATGGAGCATAGTGCGGTGTTCCGCTTCACCGGGACCGATATCGGCCACGTGTTTTTGGCGATTGAACCTGAAATGGCGGGGGAAGTCAATACGAGGTCTCTGGTGCAGTGCTGGGTCGAGGCCCCCGACACGCTCGTCCTCGTGGTACGTGCATCGGATATCGGGGCACTCAGGGCATCACTCAACATGTGGCTCCGGCTCGTGAATGTTGCATTGGAAATGCAGGAAATGATACCTAACCGTGGTGGTTGCAAAGTATGAACCAGATCTCACCCAAAGTCCAGAACCAGCTTGCGATGCTGCAACAGATCCAGCAGCAGATGCAGAATGTCATGGCACAGAAAAACCAGTATGAAATGGCGCTCCGGGAAGCGAAGCGGGCCGTTGAAGAGCTCGCCGACGTCCCCGAAGAAGGGAATGTTTTCATGAGTGTCGGGACCGTGATGATGCAGAAGAAAAAAGAGTACGTGGTCCTGAACCTGACTGAAAAACAGGAAACCCTTGACCTTCGTATTAAATCACTTGAAAAACAGGAAAAAATGCTCCAGGGAAAATTTGAGCAGATCCAGGCCCAGGTCAAACAGGCTATCGAAGGCCCCGGTACCCCGTCTGCAGCATAATTGCAGGCGTTTACTTTCCTTTATTACTTTTCTTTACGGAATTG
>JBAXMF010000135.1:0-6413 GCA_037134435.1 Methanomicrobiales archaeon
CCAAGATATTCTCCAACGGATGAGACGAGCGCGTAACAATGAATTGTTCCACCCGGCCGGCACAACCTGAATGCTTCCTCCAGGAACTTTGGGGCATCGAGGGGCAGGTTCATCACTACGCGGTCGAATTTCCAGGGTAGGATCTTTGAAAGCCTGCCAGAGTCGGCAAGTAATGACATTACATTGTTACATCGATTATCGAGACAGTTTTCTTTCATCAGGATCACGGCAGCCGGATTGATATCGGAGGATACGACCAGCCGGGCCCTGTCACTCATCGTGATGGCAAACGGCCCCACCCCGGCAAACATATCGAGCACGGTCTCCTCTCCCCCCATCTGGTGGAGCACCCGCTGGCGCTCCGTGGCAAGCCGTGGAGAGAAGTAGGCCTCCGAAAGGTCGATGGTAAAACGGTGCCCGTACTCCAGGACCAGGGTCCGGGTGGTGGGATCTCCGGCCAGTACCTCGAACTCCCGTGTGCGGTATTCGCCCTGGATATCACTGGTTGTGGTGAGGACGGTATGGATTCCAGGACGTGATGCCAGCAGGCCCTCTGCGGCCGCACGGTCGCTCTCCTGCATCACCGCGATACCACCGATCAGTTCGTGACGTGCTACCGCGGACAACTGTTTTTCGTGAGCCTCGAATGATGCCCGCAACCTCGCTTCACAACACCCAGTCAGAGGGAAAAAAATGTCATCTCCTTCAACAAATGGCTTAAGACTGGCGTCCAGCATCCCGTTTGCAATAAGGTGCTGGCGGGTCACTTCACCCTTTTTTTTCGGCACCAATAATGCCCATTGTTCAACCTTCACCAGTATGCACCACCACTAAATCATTTACCCCTGGGACGAAACATTATCTCATGCAGGACTATCTTGAGAGACTTAAGTCCGGGTCTCTTAAATTATATGCCCTTGAGAAGGAACTTCCTCCGCCCGAAGCTGTACGCATCCGGAGGAAATATATCGAGCAGGTGACGGGTTCTGACCTCGGGGACCTCGGTTCCTACACCATCGGGATTGATAATGTTGTCAGGAAGAACTGCGAAAACATGATTGGCGCAGTGCAGGTGCCAGTGGGTGTTGCCGGTCCGCTCGCTGTCCACGGAGAATATGCAGACGGGGAATTTTTTCTCCCTCTCGCAACGACAGAAGGGGCACTCGTCGCCTCGGTCAACCGGGGCTGTGGTGCAATCACAAAGGCCGGCGGAGCGGAGGTCCGGATTTTAAGGGACGGGATGACCCGCGCACCCGTCTTCGCGGCACGAAGTGTAGCCCATGCAAAGGAGATCGCGGACTGGGTCTCTTCGCACCGCGAAGAGATCCGCACGGTGGCAGAGAGCACGACTTCACACGGGAAGTTCCTTGATGTCACGACATCAGTAACCGGGACCAGCGTCTTTGTACGGCTGGAGTTTGATACCAAGGATGCGATGGGTATGAACATGGTCACGATTGCCAGTGCGAAAGTAGCGGATCTCATCGTGGATTCCACGGGCGCGAGGCTTATTGCCCTTTCCGGGAATATGTGCTCCGATAAAAAGCCTGCTGCAATAAACCTGGTCCGTGGCCGGGGAAAAAGCGTGGTTGCCGGCGTATTCCTGCCGGATGCACTTATTTGCGAGGTCTTTAAAACCGATGCAACGACTCTTACCGAGGTGAACCTCCGGAAGAACCTCGTCGGTTCAGCACGTGCCGGTTCGCTTGGGTTCAACGCACACGCGGCAAACGTGATTGCAGCCATGTTCATCGCGTGCGGCCAGGACCCTGCACACGTGGTAGAAGGGAGCAGCTGCATCACGACTGTTGACCAGGCACAGGGTGGCATCTATGTTGCAGTGACACTTCCCTCGCTGAACGTCGGGACGGTTGGTGGGGGTACCGGTATTGCTACCCAGGCAGAATGCCTCTCTCTCCTGGGTGTTTCCGGCGGCGGGGACCCTCCAGGTTCCCATGCGCGAAAATTTGCCGAGATCGTGGCATCCGGCGTCCTCGCAGGGGAGTTGTCGCTACTCGGGGCGCTTGGTGCACAGCACCTTGCACGTGCACACCAGCAGCTCGGGCGCGGGTAATAACCGGAGCCCTGATGGAGGATCCATTCTTTTTTTACAGATTTTTTCCCATTTCTACCGCATTCCCAACAATTATATAACCAGACAACCTTTCCCACACTATGACCGAACCTAAAAAATATTCGCTCCCCGCACTGCCCTACGACTACGCAGGTCTTGCACCTGCGATGTCCGAGGAGCAGCTACGGCTGCATCACGGCAAGCACCACCAGGCATACGTCAATGGCGCGAACGCAGTCCTTGAAAAACTCGACAATTCGAGAAAGGCAACCGTTGACCTCGACATGAAGGCGACCTTAAAAGAACTCGCATTCCATCTCGGCGGGAACCGGATGCACACGATGTTCTGGGAGAACATGGCACCTGCCGGAAAGGGCGGGGGCGGGGTCCCTTCAGGAAAAGCAGGGGAGATGATTACGGCAGAATTTGGATCTTTCGAGCGGTTCAGAAAGGAGTTTACCCAGGCTGCGAACAGCACAGAGGGGTCAGGGTGGGCAGCGTTAACCCTGTGCCTGACCACGATGCGCCCCCTGATCATGCAGGTGGAAAAGCACGGGGTCAACACCTACCCGTTCCGGATCATCATGGTGCTCGATGTCTGGGAGCATGCATATTATGTAGACTATAAAAATGACCGCGCAGCATATGTCGAGAATTTCTGGAATATCGTAAACTGGGATACCGTGAACAAAAGGCTTTCCGAAGCCCTGAAAAAATAATCCTTTTTTAAAACCTGAACCATTTCATCATGACGAACGCGTCCTCGCTATTTGCATAATACTGCCCGATCCGGAACACGTCCTGGTACCCGAGTGTCTGGTAGAACTTCTGGGCTTTCTGGTTCGAGACACGGACCTCAAGCTGGACTCCGGATGCCGACTCTAATGCAAACTGGTGCTCGATACGCCGGACGAGTTGTCTCCCGAGACCTGCATTCCGGAACGCCTTCGATACCGCGATGTTACAGATATGACCGTATACCTCGTCACCGGTATCCTCAAGCCCCCCGACCACAAACCCGGCGAGCTGGTTCCCCATTGATGCCACAAAAAACGTGCTGGGGAAGCAGGCGACGGACTCCGAAAAAATATCCCCACCCCAGGGGTCCGGGAACGATTCAGCCTCTATGGTAGTGATCGCATCGACATCGGTGATCCGTGCCCTCCTGATCTGGACCTGTTCGCCTTCCATTATTCCCGATCACCATTTGTCACTGCTATAATATCTATCATATAGAATCAGGGCCCATTTTTATGAGAAAGCCAGGTGCCGGTTTCCATGGTAAGGATCTTTCGTTTTTCCGCGGTGCGTCCTGCACCAGCACATGCACAGGGGATAGCCGCCGTACCCTATGATGTCGTAAGTGCAGAAGAGGCGCGTGAGTGTATCAGAAAAAGCAGCGGGAGCTTCCTCCGTGTCAGTCGTTCTGATGCACTGCTGCCGGGCAATTCTCCATATGACCCGCAGGTGTACGACCTGGCACGGGAGAACTTCCAAGGCCTTGTCCGGGACGGGCGGATGGTACAGGACGAGAGTCCGGCCCTCTACCTCTACCGGGTGACCGAAGGTGACACCTGTTACCTGGGCCTCGCCTGCTGCCTTGACGTGGAGGATTACCGATCGAACAAGATCAAACGCCACGAGGCAACACGTTATGACAAGGAGGAAGACAGGACACGGCATATCGATACCGTCAACGCCCATACGGGGCCCGTGGTCCTCCTGTATAATGACCCGGGCGATATCTACCCATATATCGAATCACTGGTCAAAACGGGGCAGAAGCCAGTTACAACGGTACGGGGCGGGCAGGGCGCGGTGCATGAGATCTTCCGGATCACTGATGATGCGGCATATAACCGTATCAGGGAAATGTTTCAGGGACTTGATACCTATATCGCCGACGGTCACCACCGCGCCAAGTCAGCGGTAAATGTCGCGGAGAAAAGAAAGGCAGATGGAAAAATATCAGATGAGGCCGAGCATTTCATGGGTGTTTTGTTTTCGCACCGGAGAGTTACTATCCACGGGTATAGCCGGCTCGTTACGCAGCAGAAGAAGGTCCCACCTGAAACGCTGCTTGGAAAGATCAGCCAGACGTTCGAAGTGACCTCGATATCCGGTGTTGATCCCTCGGCATACCAGGTCCTGACGCGGGACCTCTACTTCACGCCCCACCATGTCTTCCACATGTACCTGAATGGTATCTGGTACGAGTGCTCGCTGCCGTACGAGGAGGGCGCAGGACCGATCGATTCCCTGGATGTATCGGTCCTCCAGAAGCTGGTACTTGGTAAACTGCTTGGGATTACCGATCCCCGCGGGGATATGCGTCTCCAGTACCTCGGCGGTGCGAGACCGGTTGGTGACCTTGAAGGACTTGTTGACCGCGGGGAGTTTATGGCGGCCTTCTCCATGCAGCCGCTGGACGTGGATGTCGTGCTCGGCATTGCCGATGCAGGGTGCATCATGCCCCCGAAATCAACATGGTTTGAACCAAAACTGCTCTCGGGCCTCCTGGTCCACCTGCTCGACTGAACCGTCAGGGTTTAATCCATTCCCTGCTATTTCTATTTCCTATGATCACGATTGCACTCCCTAAAGGGAGCCTTGAGGACCAGACCCTCCAACTCTTTAAGGAGGCTGATCTCGAGGTGCGGAGGACTGACCGCGATTATAACCCGCAGATCAACGACGAGCGGATAGGAAAGGTAAAGGTCCTCAGGCCCCAGGAAATTCCGACCTATGTCGAGATGGGATATTTCGACATGGGGATTTCCGGCCTCGACTGGGTCTGTGAGTCGGGCGCAAAGGTCCAGGAGATTGCGAAACTCAATTACAGTAAAACAGGCGAGGGAAACGTGAAGATCGTGGTCGCGGTCCACCGGGATGAACAGATCTCAACCGTGAACGAGATCCGTCCGGACAGCAGGGTAACGACCGAGTACCCCGGGATGACCAGGAATTTCTTCAATCACCTGGGTATCCCGGTCCGCCTGTTTCCATCGTACGGCGCGAGTGAAGCAAAGGTCCCGGACCTGATGGACGTGGTGGTCGACCTGACTGAAACCGGGACGACGCTCCGGAAGAACGGGCTCAAAATTATCGGCCAGATCATGGAGTCGTACACGGTCATCATCGCGAACCGTGAGGCCTTCAAGGACCCCGTCAAACGGAGGGAGATGGAAGAGATCGTAATCCTCCTGATGGGCGTGATCGAGGCCCGCAACAAGGTGCTCCTCACGATGAACGTGCCTGCTGCGATGCTTGAATCGGTGGTCTCCACCCTGCCGGCGCTGAAGAAACCCACCGTTTCCAGGCTTCACGGGATTGATTTCTTCAGTATCGAGACAGTTGTCCAGAAAAACCTCGTGAACACCCTTATTCCAAAGCTCAAGGCATCAGGTGCAGAAGATATCCTCGAGATCCCGATTACGAAAATCGTGCGCTGAATCAGGCCTGGTTGTTTTTTCTGAAAACCAAATTTTCTTTTTCCCATCCGCACGGTGAATTTGGCGTATTGCAGGGTATTTTCGAGCCACCACCGCAAACTTCCCGATCACGCGAACACTGAATGCACCACCGTTATGAATAGCTCGGAGCATGGAACCGCCGAACAAAGGCAACATGAAGGAGAGTTACGCGGTTATTTAAAGGCCCGCCTTTTCATTTGCGATGAACCTACCAGATATTTGAACCTGATTTGCAGTTTTTACTGTACAATCAAAGATATCACCACGATGATAGCCAGCTTTTTCTTACCCACCCGGCACTGAATAATGGACAGGAACCAGATCACGACTGGCCACGGGGAATGAATGGAATTACGTAGTCATCGAACGGCGCGGCCACGCTGGGAACAGGCCCCTGTTCAACCATAGCAGAACAATTACTCATTTTTCTCTGAGCACGGGATACAGAGCGTTTTCCCTCCATCGGTTACGACCCGGTGTTCTGATACCATCTCGCCACAGCTGTCACAAATGACAGATTTGTAGATCCTTGCAGGGACCGGGACCTTCACATCCACACGCCGGACGGAAAATATATCCTGGTACGGAACCGTGAGAATTGCACGGCAAATTGCATCACGGTGCTTTTCAAATTGTTTCTTTTCTTCCTCTGTTGCGTTCCCTGACATTACCGTTGCCCTGAGATCACCAAATACCGGATCGAGAGAGGCCGGTGAGAAAGAGGCCCTTGTTGCCACCCTGACCGCTCTCCCATTCTGGCGGTTGATCAGGGTATAGACATGTTTCCCATAATCCAGGAAGATGAGATTCCCCTTTCCCGCAGTGCAACCCGTAACGACCTGGAGGGCATCGATCCCGCAGGCATC
>JBAXMF010000136.1:0-6379 GCA_037134435.1 Methanomicrobiales archaeon
CATGGCCTGGATGAAGAAAAACTACAACGACAGTCCCACGAGATCGAACGTGTCAACAGGATGGGGGGGACCTGTACGCTTCTGCATGGTACCGAAGTTGATATCCTCGTAAATGGCTCACTTGGACTCCCGGACGATGCACTTTCCGAACTTGACCTTGTTATCGCCTCGGTCCATACGAGTCTTAAAGAAGACCGGGATTCAATGACCCGCCGTGTGATCATGGCGGTAGAGAATGAAAACGTCGACATTATCGGCCATCCCACCGGAAGGCTTCTCGGCAAGAGACCTTCATTCGAAATAGATCTGTCACGAATAATCGACCGAGCCATAGAGACCGGAACATCACTCGAATGTAATGCATCACGCTGGAGGCTTGACCTCGACGATACCGATATCAGGCATTCGAAAGAGAAGGGAGTCCCCATTTCAATCGGTACTGATACACACCACGAGGATGAATTTTCACACATGCGTTATGGTGTAACCATTGCACAACGTGGTTGGTGCAGCGCGAAAGACATTTTAAACAGTCTAACCCTCCAGGAGCTCCTGGACTGGGCTTCCTGAAAGGACATACATAAAAGTGGAATTTTTATTAAAAAAACAATTAATAGTTGGGGGAATAATGTGTATAGTTTTGGAAGGCTGGAATGAACTGCATTATCTGCAGCATCAACCGGGTAAGATCATGTATAGAGACAACCGGAGGTTATCATTTTGATTTACTGGTTATATGAGCGACGTATCGAACGTCAGCTCTTGCTTCTGCCAGCCCATATCTGTGTAATGATTACCGAACAGGATATGCATGACGCCCCTGATAAGATCCTTGCATGTACCAGGTGGTGTATTGATATTTCAGAGGGAGTTGCCGCAAGGGCATCAGGGTATGCAGCCCGGGAGATCGATTCTGAAAATGAAAAATCTATCCGGGATGGTAGTACCCTCAAGGGCCTGACATTTCATATCAGTACAAAGAAAAATTCGCCCATTGAAAAATATTTACCCGTGATCAGGAAAATCGGGGAGATTGCCCACCTGGTCATCCATTACAGGGAGCAGACGGAAGACAGTGGAACAGGACTTCCCGTTACCGTTGCCATCGGAAAGAGTGGGCGTGAAGAGATCACTGAATGCATCAAATCAATGGCCCGTTCCCATACCCGCCCGGACCAGGTGGACGAAAAACTTCTCGAATCATGTCTGACATTCAAATATACCCCTGATTTTGTTATTAAAACCGGAGGTGACCACCTGACGGATTTCCTGATATGGCAATCGGTATATTCTGAGCTGTTCTTCTCTGATACAAATTGGAAATATATCCGGAAAGTGGACGTCCTCCGGGCTCTCCGTGATTACCAGTCCCGGGTCAGGCGTTTCGGGCGGTGATTCCTGCTTCTATTCGTTGGGAATAGACTCTTATCGCTCGAAGCAGGTCAATTCGTCGGAACATCGGCCAGTATGGAGCTGAAAAGTATACCGCACTTTCATGCCCGTTTGCTAGCCAGGGGAGAAAATTAGAGGTCCTGCATTCATTTCCAGTCCGGATAATAAGGTCCACAGGGGGTAAATCGCTCCCGTCATGGAGGTGAGATTCAACCATAGAACGGGTAATTTCCTCGGGATTACACAGACCTTCGCTGACTTTGGCAAGGATTCTCCTGGCTGCATGAAGGATCTCATTCCGGCCCCCATATGCCAGGGCAATCGTTAAGAAAAAATCCTGGTTCTCATTTGTTGCCTCTTCAGCGATCTTCACTACCGCTTTTAAGTCGTCAGGCAGGAGTGTCCGGTCACCGACCATCCTGACACGTATCCTGTATTTGGAAACCCGGTCATCGGTCAGGACGTTTACGAATTTCTCTTTGAAAAGGCTAAAAAGAGATTCAACTTCATTTGGGTCCCGGTTGAAATTTTCGGTCGAAAAGGAATAGAGCGTGATATGGGTGATCCCCAGTTCATGGACCCAGTCAAGGACTTTTTCAGTCACGTCTGCTCCTGCCCGGTGCCCCTCAGCCGTGCCGAGACCTGTATCCCTGGCGTAGCGTCGGTTCCCGTCCTGAATAATAGCAATGTGGCGGGGCCTGTATACACACTGGCGTATGAGATGTGCTTCATACAGGGGTTCTAATAGAGATCTCAGGCTCAAAGAGGTGTCACCTCAACGATAATACCCCGATCCGGGTACCTTTCAATAATGCAGCTCTCTCCCGAAAGTGTTTCTGCATTGGAACGTAATTCCCTCCATGAAAGTTCTACATGGTCACCCATGTTTTCGGATGTTCCCGGTTTGAGGCGTTTAAGCCATTCCCGATCTTTTTCATGAATGACCAGGCTGCCATAAATAATGGTCCCGTCCCGGGTTACATGATCGAAAGGTCTGGCGGTATTCCTTGCAACACGGATTAACCGCTTTCTGAGCTGAACTGAGTCCTTGAATGAAGAGGAACAAAAATGGACCTTTTCCTCCTTGCTGATCTGTGATGCCCATTCCCTTGCCCCCTCTATTGCGTTATGGAACCCGTCTTCGAGCTGGTAGTTACGTTCACGCATTCCGTCTGCATTATGGTCACCCCATTCAAGCTCATTAATATTGAGGAAATCAAGAAATGGGAGGGCCTGGTCGAGGACATCGACTTCCGGCAGGGCCGGTACCTCAAAGCCGATATCAAATCCCATCTTTTTTGCATCTACGGCTGATACGACATAGTCACTTATCAGGATCTGGTCCCAAATCTCCATTGGTGGATGAAGCCGAATTTCATCGACAATACCTTCCAGGCTGGTGAGCATTTCATGGTCTGGTGCGATTCCCGTATAGAGGTGTATATGGTGTTCCGGTCCGAATTCTTCCTTTAATCGTGAACAATAGGTAATGACCCTGTCGGGACGTGCAAGCGGTTCTCCACCGGTTACTCCAGTCCCAAGGGCACTCATCCGGTGTGCCACTTCAATTGCCTGCTCTGTGCTATCAATCATCCGTTCATTGGCATAGGTTGTGTCTTTACCTTTTCGTTCACCCGAAAGAGGACAATACCAACAGGTACGAGGGCATACTCCGGTAACAAAAAGTACCATTTTGGCTCCTTTTTGACATATACGGCAACCTCTGCTGAGATTATTTTTAAATTTATTCTGCATTGGTGGAATCTGATTCGCCTGCCTGTTGGAGTAATGATCTGGACACTTGGGATACACCGGGCCAAACGCTTGAGCGAAATGGACATAATATCTATTGCTGTCAAATTCCGGATTTGCCAGGGGCAGGTATCTCAACCGTTTATACCTACAGTATTATGAAAACAGGATGATAATCGTTCGCCAACTATCTGAAAAATAGAAGGTCTCAAATTTTTTATTGGAAGGTAGGTCCTGAAAAGTTGGGTATAAGAACTGCCTTTCCCGTTTCTCTACCTGAACCCTGGTACGTTGCGAGGGACTTCCCCGCCGAACTGTTCGATACAGTGATATTCCCGGTACCCACCCGATATGTGGATACGTACGATCCTGGTTTCGTTATAAATGAGGGGGTATTATTTCGGGTTAATACCTGCCCGATGAACAGTCGGCTGGTCTGGTTCACCAGGTTAACAGAGTCCGTGCTCATATAGGCCCCTGCAACACTGGTTTTCAATGGGGTTGAAAGCCAGGTGTAATTTTTCAACGGGGGTGATGGAGAAAATACGGGTTTTGGCCATAGCACCGGATTAGGCTTATATTCAGGAACCTGGATTGACCACGGGACTGTGTAAGCCTTCAGACAAACATTTGAGTTAGGGTAAGACTGGGTAAGGTCATTCCACCCTGCGCCATTGCTGCTTACATAGCTCTGGCCAGGTAACGACGTTGCTCTCGATGAGTACCCGTTGATTGGCATTTCTATCGCGACAGGTGTGGTCCACCCAGCAGATACTACCTTAACTGCGACTGAGAACCGATCACCTACTTTAAGATCGACCGGGGTATCAAGACGGATCGTATGGTACCCGGGAAGACTGATCGTCCCTTCCTGTTTGGATAAAAAACCACTGGAACTGATCGGTCCGTTATCCGGGTTCATGAAAATCTTTACTTCATACTGTGTATTCGTAGCCGTCGTATAGAACCCAACTGCCTTCAGCTGGTCGTTTCCTGTCGATGTAAAAACATTTGCATAGTACGCGGTGTCAGTACCAAATCCAAAATTGGCGATCCATCCCAACGGGTCATACTGATAAATTCGTGCATAATTCGTTGATGGCTGTGCAGTATACATCGCATTATCCCTGCCGATGCGTGTATCGTAATACGAGATATAGAAATACCCTGCATCACCCCATGATGAACCCCAACTGTTTCTTGCGATAAAGGCACCGTTTCCCTGGGGTGGGGTACCAAAATTTTCCGCAGCATAATTGTCATCCCACCCGACAATATTGATTGCATGGTTAAATACGCCGGACCCGGAATAACAATATGCCGCATTTTGTGATGTGTACGACGATGCCTCATACCGTAATGCGGAATATACCGCGCCATACTGTCTCACCGCAGATTTAATCATGTCGTTATCAAGGGGTTCCCTCCGGGGAGGAATGAAAAACACTTCCTGGACATGTTTTTCAACGGGAAGGCCTGGTGGTGAAATCGAAGTCCCGTACGAATACGGGTCCGCAATCTCGGACACCGGGCCTGCCCAGCGTGTCAGGTAGGCCGCCGCCATAAAATCGTTCCCTCCCACGTTTATGGGTACACTAAAGTCGTGCAGATTTTTTTCATTATTCTCAGAAAAATCATACCGCTCTCCAGGTAAAAGTGACGATTCGAGTGATGCAATTGATGCAAATGCCCAACAATTCCCATCCTGACCCTGGTTTCTAATTGGGGTTAGTTTTCCAAGTGTACGAAGATCATATCGATCAGAGCTCGCAGTTGCGGCAGTGGTAGTGCCTTTTTGGTCCTCACTCCCAACGCTTCTCTGTAACGTGTAACCCACAATTGCAGGATTATTTATATTGTTACCCCAGGTCACAGAATCTGATCCACCAGACAGATCTACCGGAGCGGGGATCAGCCCAAGCCCATGTACTTCCTGGTTTTCGGAAGGTGCATAAGACCGGGTATTCAACCAGTTATAGTAAGAAGTGCTAAACGGAGCAATATACGTGTTATCGGCCTTTACTATTGCAGGAATTGCTGTTGAACCATCTGCGAATGCGCAAGAATATCCTGCAACAAAGAGGAGTGTTATAAATATTGATAATACTACACGAATTTTCATAGGTTTCCTCGTTTTTTATCAGGTATTAATAACCGCATACTACGCGGTTACCGTTGGATATCCCCAGATTCTTAGTACTAGTGATGGATGATATTATGATATTATACCCGGAGGAATTGACAGAACTTACAAGTTCAAATATTTACTCTTAAGGTTACGAATATCCAGCAAAATTTAACCTCAGATCCTTTCCCTGGCCAGGAAAAAATCAATTGGTAGTATTTTTCCGGATTTTTGTTGATGCCAGTTTTTCGATTGCACCGGGATCGACATCCCCGGATAGAACCAAATCGCCCGCCTGCACTGCGCTCTCCAGGAATAACTTCCCAACAAGGTTTCTCACAACAATAGTGGTATACCCATCAGGGCTCCCGACAGAACCTGCGGAAATGTCAGAGAAGAGCGCGGTGGTATCGGTACAGTGATGGCAACCCGATCGGACGGTCTCATCAAGTTCTTTCAATGGGAACGAAAAGGAGCTACCGTCTTTCATCGTCACCTCGAGTTTTCCCCGGACATCGAGTTTTTTAATCTCCCATGTGGCAATATCATGTTCTGACCTGAGTTTTTTCGCAATTAATGCCTCGTAATCAAAACTTTCAGTGCAAAATAATCCGATGACCAGACGGATGGAGCGGGCATATGGTTTTAACAGGTCATGATCAGAGCTTCTTATCCTCGATACCGCCTGCACGGCACAAGGTACTCCGACAATTGCAATTTTACTGTATTTTCGGTTGATCACCGCCGTTTTAAGCGCGGCGAGAAACGGGACCCACCAGCTATACCGACTCCCGGCTTCGTGGACCAGTTGTTCACGGGAAGTAATGACGACTGAAACGGGTCGCATGGTAAACCGGTCTTCACCAATGGTGACAACTGCATCGATCATCCCGGTATCAAGAGCATGCGCGAGAATTTCGGTCACGGCCCCGCCACTTTGCCGTCTCGGGATATCATGGGTTGTTTTTGCAGCGACAAGGTTAATATAATTTCCAAGAGTTTCTGCAGTTTTTGGAACGGTCCTGGGACAAACCGCATAACATGCACCGCAGGCTACCCCGTCGGTTACCTGTTTACAATATCCGGACTGTACCGGGGCGGAAGTATCGC
>JBAXMF010000137.1:0-6321 GCA_037134435.1 Methanomicrobiales archaeon
CCCGGGGTACCCATCCCGACCTGCGGAACGGTTTGTACCGGTGCCGTTGTCTGGGAGACTACGGGTGTTGCAACCGGACTCGTAACAGGGGTCGTTGTTACCACCGGAGGCGTTGCACTCTGCGTACATCCTGCGGCTAATACAAAAGCAACAGTGAGTACAAGGCTTATTGCCAGGATTGAAAATTTCATACCTGAAATATCAGATAATGTACCGTATAATCCTATCGTACAAAACGATTGTCCAGGTAGCAAAATCTGCCCACCCCTTATTCCATTTCAAGATTGCCTGCAAATATCGCCATTGAATACCCTGGTTTTCCACGACTCCCAGCTTCCCCGGATCCCTTGTCCATAATAAGCACCTTCATCACCCATGAATTCCAGAACAAAAACTATGTGCATGTTCAACGACTCCCCCGGAATGGTACTCGATGAGATTATCAACGCCCGCCGGACATACCGTATGTTCAGGCCGGAGGTACCCCCGGAAGTTCAGATTAGCATGATCATCCAGGCTGGTCTTGCTGCGCCCTTTGCTGCTGCAGCGATTGGTGGAAAGGGTAATGAGTATTTCAGGCAGTTCTTTGTCTTTGCATGGGACAGCCGCGGTCTTGCGATCGCCGGGGGTCTCCTGATGCAGAAAATCCACATCATGGCAGAAGGTCTTGAAACACAGATGAAGCAGAACCCGGCATTACAGTCAAAAGCTGAAACATTTGCCCGGCGTCTGGAGATGATCCGGAAGGCGGGGGTAGTACCCGGGGTTGGGACGGCCCCGTATTACATCGTGGTCGCCGAACGCAAAGGGTTCCCCCCGGTGGAACAGCAGTCGCTCGCCCACTGCCTGGAAAACATGTGGCTGAAGGCAACCTCCTTAAACCTCGGGTTCCAGCTGGTCTCGGTAACCGGGCAGATGGGGACAGACCCTGAGTTCTGCCGGCTCCTTGGTATCCCGCCGGATGTCTTCGAACTGAACGGGTGTGCAGTCGGGTATTACCAGGAGGAGTTACCACCGTCAATCCGTCCCCCTGCGGACATGGTAACAAAATGGATGGAATGAGACACGGGAATTCCGGAATTTTTTTCCTGCCGCCCGGAACGCCCGTCTCTACCGTGGGATCCCGGTTACAAATTACACGGCAGGACCTGGGGCCTAATAAAAAACGAAGAGGTTATATGCACAGGTTCTGATAATCAACTGTTTCCAAAAAACATCATTCCGTATTCCACGGTTCTGAGGTTGCCAGATGATCTTCGAAGTCCTGATGCAGATATACCACGTCCTGTTGCCGATACTTATTATCGCAAACATTTTTTTTGCCATCACTATTGTATTTATCCAGAGAAAAAACCCAATTTCAGCCATTTCATGGCTTGTCGTGCTGTTCCTGCTTCCCTTTATCGGATTTTTCTTATTTCTGATCTTCGGGCAGTATTACCGGAAAGAAAAGATGTTCGCGATTAAGTCCGGGATGGATCACGAATTACTCAGGCTTATTGAATCCCAGGTTGAAGAGGTGAGAATAAAAGGAGATATCACCACCGACCGGTGGTCCGGTGCGATTCACCGGATGGCCCTGCTGCTGCTCCAGAATAACCAGGCAATTATTACAGTCAATAACCAGATTAAAGCCTATACTGATGGAAAAGCCAAGTTCGCGGACCTGGTTGAAGCAATTAATGGTGCCCGTGATCACGTGCACATGGAGTATTTCATTCTCAAGGACGACGGGCTCGGCCGGGAGATCATGAACGCGTTAACGAAAAAAGCGCGGGAAGGAGTGGAAGTTCGCCTGCTCGTGGACGGGGTCGGGAGCGGGGGCCTGCCAAAACATTTTTACGATGAATTCAAGGCTGCCGGGGGGAGGCATGCGGTCTTTTTCCCATCCCTGGTCTCATATTTCAACTACCGGGTAAACTACCGGAACCACCGGAAAATTGCCGTTATAGATGGCGAAACTGCATTTATTGGTGGGTTTAATATCGGTGATGATTATCTCGGGCTGGACAAACGCTGGGGGTACTGGCGGGATGCGGCAGTACGGATCAAGGGGACGGGCGCACTTATTGCCCAGATGCGGTTCTTTCTCGACTGGAATTATGCATCCGTTGACAAGATCTCAGTCGATGACCGGTATTTTCATCAAAGCGCACTTCCTAACGGAATCCCAATCCAAATTGTCTCCGGTGGACCTGACACCCGGTGGAACCCGGTCAAAGAATCCTACTTAAAGATGATCAATTCCGCCGTGGAGACCATATACATCCAGTCTCCGTACTTCATACCCGATGAAAGTATTACCGATGCACTCCGTATCGCGGCCATGTCCGGAATTGACGTGCGGGTGATGATCCCATGCAAGCCAGACCATATGTTCGTGTACTGGGCCAGCCACTCGTACGTGGAACAGCTGCTGGACTCAGGGGTAAAAGCCTATACCTACGATAACGGGTTCCTCCATGCCAAGACTATCGTGATCGATGGTACCGTCTCATCGGTCGGTAGTGCCAACTGGGATGTGCGGAGTTTTAAACTCAATTTCGAGACGAACGCGATTATTTACGATGAAAAAGTAGCAGAGGAATTCAAACAGGCCTATCTTGATGACCTTGCATACTGTACCGAGCTGACGCCTGAATGGTATGCAGGCAGGTCAGGATATTTCAAGATCAGGTCTTCCATATCCCGTCTGTTCTCCCCGATCCTGTGACCAGGGGGACCCCGGTTTTTTTAACCCGGTCACATTCCGGGTTATTTTACCAGGCCCTTCAGGTACTGCATCAACCGGGGAAGATTCTGTTCATAATGGACCTGCAGGGAGGATACCGTGAACGGGATATAGTTCCAGGCGATGACACCTGCAGTCATCCCCTTGTTGAGGGGGCTTACCGTCGACCCGATGACAATGCTCTCCTTTTTGAGAATCCCGTTGAGGAACCCCTCAACGGTTTCTGCTTTCACACACGTAACGACACTCCCAACTGAAGGAAGCACATGAGCGTCGGAGCCTCCGGTAATCGGAAAATTGTGTTCTCCTGCGTACCTTGCGGCTTTTTCATTGGTCTCACGGTTCATCCCCCCGCATATCACCTCGATACCGTCAAGGTGGTCGATAGTCCCGGCGGGGAGAGTCTTATTATCGATACATTTCAGGATACCCCGGTTGATGCCAAAATACCCGAACGGGTGGGCTGCGACCTTCACACAGTGGTAGTCCTCCGCCGATTTGAGGATCTTCTCAACCGATAACTGGAGTGCCATGTACTGGCTTTTCCGGAGTGTTCCCCTGATATGGGTATTAAAATAGTCCGCCAGTTCGTCAGCCGAATAAAAGTACAGGAGGATATGAGGACCTTCGAGTGCACTGAGCTCGATTCCCGGGATAACAAGGACACCCTGCGGGTCCTCACATGCCTCGACCGCACCCTGGACCTCGTTATGGTCGGTGATGGCAACCCCGGTACCAAGATGTTTTGCACGGGTCAGGAGCGAAGGGATCCTGATAGCCGCATCAGAATGATGGGTATGGATGTGCATGTCCACCGGCATATACCCCTTCTCCCTGATTTCGGCCAGGGCCGGGATTGAAAAATGCGTGGTATGGTGGGAATACGGACTCATGACTGACACCAGGGGAATGTAGTCAATATTGGTCTGCAAGATGTAAATAGCTGGTATAGAGCAGA
This sequence comes from Methanomicrobiales archaeon, assembly GCA_037134435.1. Taxonomy (GTDB): domain Archaea; phylum Halobacteriota; class Methanomicrobia; order Methanomicrobiales; family Methanospirillaceae; genus CAIKOD01. The sequence goes on from JBAXMF010000137.1 coordinate 3,690, forward strand.
TTATACAGGAATTTATGCCATGTTTACCTATAATGTACGGGGATACCAGGGAAACATTCGTACAGGTAAAGGCCATTGATTAAAAGAACAGCTCAATAGAAACGAACGTGATGCTGTGCTGAAGTGGCGGAAAATATCCGGGTTTCCCAGATCCCTGGCCAGATGTACCGTTTCCCATTGCAGCCTGGCAATTAGCCGGACCTTTTTTTTCGCATCAATACCGTTGGACCGCCGGGCATACCGGGCCTTCTTTTTCCAGGGGACCAGCCCCGGAAATTTCGCGATCAGGAAGACGGCCCGGATGGAAAATCATCACCGTTGTCAATGGACCCCCGTGATACACCCGGTCCCTTTGTAGTTTGTGGGTGCCCCCGAAAACAGGGCAACAGTCCTCGGGAGACCTTTGTGAAAAAGTAACGGTATTTTCTATTCCGGTCCGTCCTTTCCCCTGCCATGTTCCCCGGGGACTAATCTCCCCTGTACCCGACAATCCGGGTGACATGGACGAATAACAAACGAGGAGAGGCGAACGTCGCCCCATGGGGAAAAGGACGAGGGGGGATTTATGTTCCCCTGGCAACGACCAGGTTCCGTTGAACCGATACACTACTGAGTACCGGACCGCTATTGCTGTCAGGTTTAAAAATGGACAGGGTCACCGTGTACACCCCGGGGAACTGGTAGGTATGGACCGGGTTTTTACCGGTGGCATTCATCCCATCCCCGAAATCATAATTTAAGAATACAGGGCCTCCCGTCGACTGGTCCGTGAAGGTGACCTTCAATGGTGCCATCCCGGTAACCGGTGATGCAGCAAATTTCGCAACCAGCGGGACCACGGGTACACGGGTAACCGTAACGGCATTCGGTTTTGTTGCGACACTGCTCACGATGGAATTTGTCGCCGTGTTATACTTCAGGATGGACTGGGTAATCGTATAAACACCGGGAAACCGGTAGGTATGTGTAGGATTTGGCCCCGTTGCATTCGTTCCGTCCCCGAAATCATAGACGTACCATGCCGGGTTTCCGATGGACATATCGGTACATTTCACCGTCAGGGGAAGGACCCCGGAAGTCCGGTCGATACTAAAATCTGCTTTGAATGGAACGGGATCTGCATCAACGGTGATCGGAATGGTCACCGTCGACCTGGCCGTACTGTTCGATACAGTCACCTGGGCGCTGTAGGTCCCTGGAGCAGTATACCGGTGTGAAACAGTCTGGTTACCCGACATCGTTGTCCCGTCGCCAAAGTCCCAGGTGCCGATGAAATTCTCCATCGGGGTGAGGGCAATGAATGAAACATCCAGGGGAGCGGTACCCCGGGAGGGGACCGTGATGACCCTGATCTGGTCATATTCATCTATCCGGAAGTGGAATAACCCGGGAAGGGAAGCGACGGGAACATTATCCAGGGGGAGGACCCAGGAGTACTGGTCCTGATCCCAGCTGCCAATATGTAAAGAGACCCTGCCGGTCCCGCCTTTCCCGCCCGGTAATGCCAACCGGAGGGTATATTCTCCCTGTTCCGGGTTTAACAGGCCCGCCAGGTGATCATTGAAGTACCCGTCCGCATCGTAATCTATCTTCTCAACCACCGAACCGGGGGTCGTATTGCCATTTCCTGGCAACTCCCTGCCAGCCGGGTCCCAGATGGTCATCTCCACGACTCCTGGGGCCGGACCATTGGCCTGGATGGGAGCATTGCTCAAAGATTCCCCTGCTGCTACAGAATTTCCCTGACCGGGGTTAACTCCCACCAGGACCAATGCGTAGTTTTCATTGCCGGCTGGCGTGGTGGTATCATACGGGGGATTTTTCCCGGCGATGACCTGGCGGAAATAACCTGCGTAATCAGATCCACTAGCCGGAATTTTTTCAATATGGGCGCCTACGAGGTCAGTAGAATAATACCTGGCACTGGCAAGGGCGGTAGGAAGCACGAGGAAATATTTCGGATACAGATCGATCCCATTCCTGTAGTATGCGGCCCAAACCAGTTCACTGCAGTAATAATTTTTACAGTTAGGTTCAAGATTTATATCCTGGCAATCAGCCTGTTTCAATCCAAGCGGTGGTGTTACCAGCGATCGGTAATCATATGATGACCCGTTCTTTCGAAGAGCCCAGGCAACGATATTCTCCCGTGTACTGTCATCAAGGCCTGGCAGCCGGAATACCGCAACACAGGTATCAGCCGGATATGACCAGACCGGGTAGAGTGGACTTTCATGCACCCCGGCACTGGTGGCTTCAATGACCGTATCATTCCCGATATAGAGGGCGGCATGGGACCAGGGCCCGGGTATGAGGTACGAGATGAGGGAATCACTTTTATGCAGCAGGATATCCCCCTTCTTTAACGAAAGGTCGAGGGACCTGCTGGCCACCGTTCCTGAATCAACGGCGAGGGTAACCCTGTATATACCTGTTTTCTTATAGACATAATCAACGCTGGTTGCCAATGATTGAGTACTGCCCCCGTCCCCGAAATCCCAATAAAACCATGTGCCGGGTGGGTACGTCCCTTGCGGGGTAAATGTTAGCACACCCCCTACCATCGGCTTTACCGGGCTTACGGTGAAACCTGCTTCCTGGGGCAGGACAACCACATTGCCTGAATTTCCAG
>JBAXMF010000138.1:0-6273 GCA_037134435.1 Methanomicrobiales archaeon
GATGTTTTTCTGCAGGTACCGGAATGCGACCGGGTTAATCTCCATCGCATGCACTATCCCCCCTGCCCTGGCTACAGGCAATGTAAAGTAACCGATCCCGGCATACAAATCTGCCACACGCTCCCCCTCCCGGGTAAGCGCAGCCACCCTCATCTTTTCGGTCCTGTTCCCCTGCGAAAACATCATCTTCGAGGGATCGATGCAGAATGAGATACCTGATTCCCTGTGAATGACATCGCCTGTGATGCCATACAGGACTTCTGTTGTTGGGATCCGGCAGATACCGGAATGTGAGCTGACCCATAGTACACCTGTCGGGTGTTGGCAGTCAACAATCTGCATCACTTCTCCTCGTGCAGGCCGCTCCCCCCGTACCACTGCAATCGAACCGATCATGTGGTAGCCCCGGCCACTGTACCGGCGACGCGGACGCATGGTCCCGGGTGCAATAACCCCTTCACAGACCTGGACACCTGCAGTTGCACCAGCCACATACGGTTTTCTACCTCTATCTGCCCCATCACGGTCCCGGACCGATAACTGTTCTTCCCGGGGCATATCCCGTATGTATATGGCCATGTTATCCAACCGGTATCATCGTGTCCTGGTCTTTTAACACCCTGATATGCTGGCCCGAATCGGCATCTCCCCATGGACCAACCGGGCAGTCCCGGGTAACCCCTGAACCGGGGTCAATGAGCCCCATGGTATCCCCGTCAACATATGCGATAAGCGCGTCGACTGCATCCCGGACGTTCCCGATTAGTGCACCAAAATCATCTTCTTTTGCCGAACGTGCCTGCCCGTTCGCAAGGTCTAAATACTTAATATATTGCCCCTCTATCTGCATTATCTGCCCGTAACCTCTGCCAATCCGAACTACGTCACCGCGGATATATCGCGGGAGCCTGACCGAATAGGTTACCCTGAACAGTTTTTTGCCTGCCTTTTCACCGATCAGCTTGGGGTGCGAGGTATACCTCCCCCCGAGTCGCTGCACGATTGCCTGGGAAATTGCAAGCCCGATCTGCTGGGAGCCGATGGTGATGTCCAGCCCCTCCCGTGTCTCTTCCATTTCAGAGATGTAGGAGAGCCGATCACCACCAGCCTGCATCCCATTCTCCACTTCTAATGCAATCTGCTGGGCAATGAGGGTTTCATGTGCCAGGAGCTTTCTATTCTGGGCCCTGACCTGCACGAGCCCCTCGTAATAACTCCCGCTAATCCGGTTGCACCGGTTACATTGCTCCTTCTGCCATGCGATCTCAATGAAACCGTGCGCTGAAACCTCCTCCCCATACAGGAGCCCGGTAACAGTGACCTCGGCATATGACCTGTTCAATGTCCTGTCACGGATCACCATACTGATGGAAGGGGACTTAAGGTCCGGATGAAAATGAACGGCAGTCCTTACAATTTCAGGTCCGATTTCATCCCTGCCCCGTTCAGTATCGGTCCAGGTACTTCCATTTTTCTGGGAGTTACACGTAGGACAGTGCACACTTGTCACTCTTGGATCAAAGGAGACCCAGGTAGTGGAAGAGCCCCTGCAACGGCCGCATAATCCTTCTCCTTCAACCGGCCCCCCACAACGGGGGCAAATACATTCCTGAATATTCATGTCACACCCGTATTATTTGTACGTGGGGGACACCTTCAACCATCATGCACCCGGAACGCTCGATTAAACCAAGACCAATTGCAATCCCGACTGCTCGTTCACCAATCAGGTTGAAATTGCTCCCATCCCGTAATGCCCGTGTCACATCCCCCTCGTCTGCTGGCGTGGTACCATAGAAATATTCGCTGACATGGAGCACCAGGTCACCTTGCCTGAGCTTCCGATCGAGCAGTTCAGAGTCACAGACCGCAACCACGGTTGAACCATCCGACGCCCGATGAACTTTTAAATACATTGATCAGATATGGGCGGAGGCGTGTATTAAAAATATTATCTGTGGCAGTTCAAAGAACGATCTCCACACCATATACCTGTTCAGGGGTATCCACATGGATCCGGTGGACATCCTCCGCGGTAATGAGACCTTCTGATATGAGACGGTTCGTAAACCTCGGGACAGACTTTGGCCCGATAACCGCTCCCGGCCGGCTGTTTTCATCCATGTAGTCACTCTCCATGGTGAACCTCCGCCCCTCCCTGCAAAGTGCAGGTATCGCCTCATGTTTGGCCATCATGGAGGGGATTAGGGGGGTTTCGGGGGAGGCGTAATGCTTTATAACCCGGGCAGGGTCCATACCTGCAGCCCTGGCCATCAGGACCATGTCATCACACGGACCGGTCTCCGCGTGTACCTGCACCGCGCACCGGCAGTCACACCCAAGGGAAAAGGCATGGGACAACACCACGTTGGATAATGCCAGCACTTCCGGGGTGACCTCGTAATGGGGCCGCCCGCTTTTCAGGGCGACTGCCGTCCCTTCAGCGACATACCGTGCGGCGAAGTCCAGCCCCTCCATCATAATGACCGAGGCCTCTTCGTACGTCCTCGTTTCCGAAAGCCGGGTGATCTCTGCCGGGTGGACCCCAAGTACCGGGAAGACTACAAGACCGGTCTCCCGTATTTTATCGGCTATACGCAGTGTCTCATCGAAAACTGCGCAGTAATCGGACCCCTGCCCCGGGAAAACACCGAGAGAAAAGGAGGGCTTTGAAACAAGGAACATGTGAGTACCCCCTGCCCTCATGAAGTCCTGTGCAGCTTCAATGCCCCCGCCGTTCACCGGGTCAATATGGATATGGTCGTCAGTCAGGGGAGTTTTTTCCATCATCGATGCACTCCACTATCTCCATGTAAGGGTAATCGTCTTTCGGGCTGAGCCGTGCCCAGCAATAGGAGAAACCCACCCTTGTGACGATTTCGACATAAAACATCAGGCCCCGGACCTCGCTGTACCCGTACTCGTTCGGTGTCATTAGTGAGCGGTCGAGCCTGACCGAGATCTCCTCAACATACGGCTGAAGAATTACGCTTTTTTCGATCGCTTTCTCGAGTGATTCGGCCGATGCACGCGAAACAGGTGTCCCCACCCACTGGTGGTACAATGCGCCAAGTTTTATTGCTGCTTCAAATATTGCCAGTTCACGATCGTTCGTCATATTCCTCCCTTCAAATCCGCCTGTACTATCGTTCTCATGATAATGGTCCTGTTCAGATTAACTTGATAATTCCGGTCTTCGGCTCCATCATTTCGCCTGATGTGAGCAACATCTCAAGCTGTTTCTGTGCATCACTGCGGTTCACCCCCTTCTGGACGAGGAGGTCAATTACATGCTCACGCGATGCCCGCCCGTTATCATCTGCGAGAGTTTTTACCGCATCCTTGATCATCCATATCATGTCCCGCTTCCCTTTTGAGAACCCGGTCATCATCTTGTCGATATCGTAACCACCGCTCTTGGCATCGTATGCCACCTGCCTGAGGCAGGCATCCACAATCTTGATCACCCGTTCCGCATCGGCCTGTTCGATCTTCGTTGAGAGGCGGACGCGTGCGCTTGCCTCTGCCAGGCGAACAAGTGCCTCGAGCTGCCTCGCCGTGACCGGTACCGGTTTACTTGAATCAGCGACATCACGGAGGTTCAGGTAATACGCGATCAGCGCGGATTTTGCTTCCTCGGAAAGGATCGGGTAGCAGGTACGCTTTGCATAGGCGACATATTTCCGGAACAATACCGGATCAATTGCAGGGGTCACGGGTTTCAACTCCTCAGCGATGTAGGCATCATCCACACCTTCGATAGGGTTTTTCCGGTGCTGCTGAATGAGTTCCCCGATGCTATGTGCTTTAAGGATATGGTTTGCTATTGCATTGTCCCTCTTTTTGTCCGGCTTATCGGTCATGACAAATATCAGATCAAAACGTGAGAGCAGCGAGGCTGGCATGTTTATCTGGTCTGATATGGGAGCATAATCATCAAACCTGCCGTATTTCGGATTAGCTGCACCAAGGAGGGCGCACCTGGACTTGAGGGTCGCCGTGATCCCGGCCTTCGCAACACTGATAGTCTGTTGTTCCATCGCCTCGTGGAGGGCACTGCGGTCCTCCTTCTGCATCTTGTCCATCTCGTCGACTGCAGCAATACCCATATCGGCAAGTACGAGGGCACCGGCCTCGAGCGTCCACCTTCCGTCGCCAAATTCATCCTTTACGGCGGTTGCGGTGAGCCCTGCCGAGGTGGAAGACTGGCCGCTGGTGTAGATACCCCGTGGTGAGAGCTTGATCACATACCGCAGGAGCTGACTCTTTGCAACACCCGGGTCACCGATGAGGAGGACGTGAATATCGCCGCGGAGGTGGCTCCCGTCGGGCATCTCCTTCATAATGCCGCCAAAAAGCTGGAGGGCAATTGCCTCTTTTACATCATCATTCCCATAAATTGTCGGGGCGATCGAGTTGACGATATTCCGGTAGACCTGCGGGTCTTTACTGATAGCGATAATCTCTTCCTCGGCCTTCTCATCGATCTCAACTTCTTCAAATTCTTTCTCTGCGACTTCAATCGAGTTGCATTCGAGGTAGATATCAAAAATTGTGTGCTTGCTCCCGTGCGTGATACGCTGCATCGACCGGAGGATCCCATTCATCACCACGCGGTCCCCTGGAGCTACCACGCCCGTAAGGTCATCGGTAACGTCCAAATCGAGAGTCTGCGGCTGTTCACCCCCGCGGAGACCCTCAGGCTGTTCCTGTATCCTGATCTTCTGGGAGTCAACAAACCACGACCGTTTGGGTATGAGTTCGAGTTTCTTGAAGGTACACCCATCAGTTGCACACCCGTCCGGCTCGATGAACTGCCCGTACCCCTGTTTTTTCTCCGTGATGTGGCCACCAGGACAGCGGAAAACTGCATTAACTATCCTCGGCCTGACCTCCGTTATTTTACGGAGGATCCCTTCGACCGTGATGAACTTATTGATGTCATCGGAACGTATAAGCCGGATACCCGTCTTTTTAGGGAGGTTTACGAACCTGATATTGATATACTCAGCGAACCGCCCGTCCTTTGTCTTGATGAGCTGGTGGTTTTTAATCGCATCTTTTACATCTGCGAGGACTTTCCCGGGGTTATCAAGCAGCTCGTCGGCAAGCCTGATACCTGTTTTTCCGAAACTTTCCACCTCACGGTAATCAATCTGGAGCGAGCGACGGTACGGATACTCGCGGGTTAACTCTGCAAGTTGCTTTTTGTACCGGCTTTTTAAGAACCTTGACCACTCTGCGTCCCGGCTGGTAATCTCGGCCTCAAATTCCTCCATGGTTCACCCCCACAACAACACATACGACCAGGGGTCCATTTCCGGGTGCCATTGGAGAGTGAAGGAGCTCCTTCCTCCGGTCGGCACCGGCCTTTTTACCAAATGATAAATATTTCAGCCTATCCCGTTGCGAGCGGGTAGTAACGAGTGCCATCCTATAAAATCCCCGGGTCTTCCCTGTCATGACATGTTCCTTATGTATGTTTTTTTGTGGCAGCCATCACAAATTTCGCGATCAGCGCTTCCATCTGGATATCGCTGTCAGCCCCTTCAGAGATCCGGAAATCTATCTCGCCGATGTGATCGATTAATGATACTTTCAGCATCTGGTCTATAGGCCTGTTGAGCAGTGTCCGGTAGCACTGGTTTAAGAGTTCATTCGGGGCAATACCCCGTTCATGAAGGAGTTGTGAAAGTGCATTCTCAGCAGCCTCAAAATCTCCTGCCAGCGAGAGGTCAAGGAGCTGATCAATCTCGTCAGGGCGTGCCGTTGCAGTTATTGCATAGACCATCTGCCCGGTAATCGAGGGACTGATAATTGCGGCTCCCTGGAGGGCGTTGATTGCCTTCCTCATGTCCCCCTGCGCAACGTAGACAATCGCGTTGATGGCATCCTCTGCCACGGCGACCCCTTCGGTTTTCGCAATTTTATGGATCTCTTCTGCAATCGCTGCTTTTCCAAGGGGTTTAAAACGATAGATTGCACACCTGCTCTGGATTGGATCGATGATTTTCGATGAATAGTTGCACGAAAGGATGAAACGGCAGGTCTGTGCATAGCTTTCCATAGTACGCCTGAGTGCGGCCTGTGCATCATTTGTCAGGGCATCAGCCTCGTCAAGGAAGAGTACCTTGAAGGTGGCCCCTCCAAGTGGGGAAGTCCGTGCAAACTGCTTGATCTGGTTTCGGACCACATCTATTCCACGTTCATCTGATGCATTAAGTTCCCTGAAATTCATATGCCATGACTCACCAAAGAATTCCCGTGCAAGGG
>JBAXMF010000139.1:0-6272 GCA_037134435.1 Methanomicrobiales archaeon
TAGCTTCATTTAATTGACTATTTCAGGATTGGATCTCGTTACTGCGGAATGTGGGTTCTACCATTTCAATGAAATTTTCATCAGATATGAATCCCCTGTCAAGTAGCAGAATCTTGTCACGTAAATCGAGTTCCTTGAGTGAAAAATCCAATGTGCTTACATCGGTGATACTTCCTGGTAGCGAGCGGATCATAATCGGCAGACCGGAATCACGTCCACAGAACAGGGCTATGTGATAGTGGGGAAGATATACCCCATCTGAAACATATGCTTTTTCAGTCAGAACATTCGATGATGAATCCGATAGAATAAAACTGAGATCATAAATCAGCTGTTTACTCAAGGTATTCAAATATGCGAAGATCTGTTGTTGGGCAGATCTGTCAGCACCTATCTCTCGTAATACTTGCGAGAGATGTTTCGGATCACAATTCGGGTGAACATCAAGAATGTTTTCATTTTTACTCCACACATCTGCGACGCGTTTGAGTGGTACATATCCTGATAATCGAGCTGATGCTAATGCGACAATTTCATTGTATGATTCAGGAAACGCCGATTTGAGAATAGGTAAGAGTGTGTCAAACTCTTCTGCGATAACAGCAGCATTGCCATATTCATGGATAGTTCTGACTTTCTGGCGTTCACCTGGTCGACGATCCTCCTTTCTTATCAGACCAAATTTTTGATCAAGTCTGCCAAGATATGTTGAGACTTTTTTTGGTCCTTTTGTTTCCTTGTCGTATCGGGTGGTCGAACGATAAACGTAGGGTTTGTTTTGGATATATTTTATCTCCAGGCATTTTTCACCGGTCTTCCGCTGCTCTGTCAGCCACTCCTTTACCCATGCTTCCATATACCATAATATTAGGGATTATACTATTTATAGATTTCGCCTTGAATTTTAGTCAGTTTTACAAAATACGACTAGATATTAATTATGCGCCCCCTAACTCTGCCGAGTTTAGGATTAAAAGATAACGATGGTCCTCTATACCGGCTGACTGAGTTATCGCGTGCGAAGCCGAATGATGTACCTTCTGTCGGCAATTGTGTGATCAGGCAACCGCCCCCATTGGGGATTGAGGATAAGTGCCCACAATGAGGGCATGCTCTGCCCGGTTTACTTACATTTATCCTGATCCGAAAAAACAACCGGGATACCTGGAAGACATCTCTCGCAGGGGACAAGACGCCAGGGACGAGTAAAGTTTCCTGCACCATTGTACATTACTATACAACAATGTATTTATATTTACAAGGGCAATAGAAGAGGCATGAACAGTTTGACATCTCTACAGGAGATACTAACCAGGCAGGACCCGGTAAATTTCGGGTACTGCCCCGCGAAGGTGATGCCGGTGGAATGGTGATACCCGGTGGAATACAGGATATCATCAGCCTGACAGAGGCTGATTTTTGCAGGCTTGCGGACGAATCCAAAAAACCTGTTATTATTCCACTGAGTGTTACAATTCCCCAGACGGGGATATCTCCCGTCGACCTCTATCACAAAATTACCGGTGCTGCCCAGGAAAATGGCTGCAAAGGCCCCGGTAGTGGCCGGGGATTTCTTCTTGAATCGATGGACCGGGACATCAGGGCCGAATCATATTCATTTCTTGGGATTTCCCCGGTCATTCAGATCTCAATCGGCGCTACCACCCATATCACGGGTGATCCCGGGCTCGTCTCCCTGGTACAAAATGTCTCGGGAACGGATGCAATCAAAACAATGAAGGCGATAGTAGGGGTATTTACGTACCTGCCATCCCCGGTCCCGCGTTTCTTTGGTGGATTTGCCGGATATTTCTCATATGACCTTGTATACTCACTCATTCCGGGAATTGGTGGCAGCAGGCACCCGCCTGGCACAGGATCACCGGTTGCCGAGTTCATGCTCTGTACTGAGTGTATCGTTTTTGATCATCACAACAGCACCCTGTCATTTGTCAGCAATGCCGTAATTACCGAAGGACTGGAACCCGGGACGGAATATAAACGCCACCGTTCTGTCCTGGAGTCACGGTTGGAATTTCTCCAACGATGTTCAGAAACCCACCCTGCTGTCCCATCCGGGATGACGACGAATGGTACACTTACACAGGCAGGAAGCCAGGCAGGCAACGAAATTCCAGGGGTAAGGAGTGATGGTAATGGTGACCCGATCGTAAAATCCGCGAAAAATATCCCTGGGAACCTACCCCCCGCCCAACACGGGACTTTACCCATTCCAGGCCCGAAAAGGAATGAATTCATCCGCTCGGTGAAAAAGATCAAGAAATATATCAGGGAAGGAGAGATCGTCCAGGCTGTAATTTCAAGGAATGAAGCGTTCCCCTTTACCGGTGAACCTTTTGCCCTCTACCGGGCACTCCGGGAAGTAAACCCAAGCCCTTACATGTATTTCCTGGATTTTCCAGGCCATGCGGTTGTCGGTGCCAGTCCTGAGATGCTCGTCCGGGTGGACGGGAAAAATCTTACGACGGTTCCCATCGCCGGTACCCGTAAACGAGGGAGCACACCCGAAGATGATGAGGAACTGGCCCTGGATCTCCTCCGAGACGAAAAAGAACGTGCAGAACATGTCATGCTGGTAGACCTTGCAAGGAATGATGTGGGGAGCATCTGCAGCTATGGCTCAGTACGGGTCCCCCGGTTCATGGAAGTCGGAAAATACTCCCATGTCCAGCATATTATTTCAACGGTTACTGGCGAGATCAAGGACGGTTCTGACCGCTTTGACGGGTTATCCGCCTGTTTTCCGGCAGGGACGGTAACAGGAGCCCCAAAGGTCCGGGCCATGCAGATCATTGACGAGCTGGAACCGGTACCCCGGGGACTGTATGCCGGCGCAGTCGGCTATATCGGGTTCGATAATCAGCTTGAATTTGCGATCGCGATCAGGACCGCGGATGTAAAGGATGGTATCGCCTCTGTCCAGGCAGGTGCCGGTATTGTTGCGGACTCATGTCCTTCAAAAGAATGGATCGAAACGAACGACAAGGCTGAGGCCATGCGATCAGCTATCCGTGCTGCAGGAGGACTTGCATGAACGTACTGGTCATCGACTGCTATGACAGCTTTACCTATAACCTCGTCCAGCTTATCGGGGCGCTCGGGGCAGACCCGGTTGTAGTGAAAGCTGATGCGAACCCGGAAATACTCCGGAAAATCAACCCCGACAGGGTCATCTTGTCACCGGGACCTGGTCACCCGAGAGGATCAGGACTGTGCCTCCTAGCACTCAAAACTCTATGCAGGACCGTTCCTACGCTGGGAGTCTGCCTGGGCCACCAGGCCATCTGTCATCAGGCAGGGGCCTCGGTTGTGCAGGGCGACCACCTGATGCACGGGAAGACATCACTTGTAAGCCATGATGGGAAAGGCATCTATTCGGGGCTCGAAAATCCATTTGTCGCCACACGGTACCATTCCCTGATCGTTGACCCTGGATCATTGCCTGAGTCACTCGAAGTCACGGCTCGAAGCCTCGATGACAGTTACATTATGGGTGTACGCCACCGGGATTTCCCGGTTGAAGGCGTCCAGTTCCATCCCGAAAGCATCCTCTGCGATAACGGGCCGGCCATCATCCGAAATTTCCTTTACCGGGACGGGGTGGAGGCATGAACCAGGACCAGGCCATCAGGCAGGCAATCAACCTGGTGGTAGGTGGACGGGACCTCAGCCCGGAAATGGCAGGAATAGTCATGCAGGAAATTATCAGCGGGCCGGCAACTGGTGCACAAATCGGTGCGTTCCTGGCAGCCATGCAGGTGAAGGGGCCAACAACCGGAGAGATTGCAGCATTTGCCCGGGTAATGAGGTCCCGGGCGGTACCATTCTGCAGGGGGCAACAGGGAACACTCCTTGACACCTGTGGGACAGGTGGTGACGGGATGGCAAGTTTCAATATCAGTACTACCGCTGCGTTTGTTGCGGCGGGTGCCGGTGTACCAGTGGTAAAACATGGGAACAGGAGTGTTTCGAGCCGTTGCGGCTCGGCGGATGTGCTGGAAACACTCGGGGTCAACCTGTCCGTCCCACCGTCCCTGAACAATGAAATTATCAGGGATATTGGTATTGCATTTCTTTACGCTCCGTTGTACCATCCTGCAATGGAGAGGGTGGCCGCGCCACGTCGTGAGCTCGGGATCCGGACCATCTTTAACCTTCTTGGTCCGCTGACGAACCCGGCAGGAGCAGATGCACAGCTGATCGGGGTATATAACCCTGGACTTACCCGGGTTTTTGCAGAAGTCCTCCGGCAGCTCGGCACCGCTCGTGCCATGGTGGTCCATGGTGCGGGCCTTGATGAAATCACCACAACCGGAGAGACCCATGTGACTGAACTTTCAGGCAACCGGGTCATGGAAAGGAAGATCCGGTGCAGCGATTATGGATTTGACGAGGTGGAAGTAGGGGATATTGCAGGCGGGGACGCGGGAGAAAATTCCAGGATCCTGCTCGATGTCCTGTCAGGGGAAAAAGGGCCACACCGGGAGATTGTCCTCCTTAACAGCGGTGCGGCAATTTATACGGCCGGAAGGGCCGGTTCAATACAGGAAGGGATTACTGATGCGATAACGTCAGTGGACAGCGGGGCCGCAATGGGAAAACTCGGTGCACTGGTTGATGCGACTGGAGGTGTAGCATGATACTTGATGAAATTGTCGAACGGACAAGGTCAAGGGTCGCAATGCTACCCGATTTTACCGGTATCCAGGTAGCCGGACCTGCGAAAGCTGGTCGGCTGGAGCAGGCAATTCGCTCTGTGAAAGGCAGGAATGCAGTTATCGCGGAGATTAAGTATTCATCGCCATCGGCAGGCTGTATCAGAACATCTGGCCGAATCAGCGGCAAAGGCTGATGGAAGCGTGTCTCGATGTGCATGTCGCCACAAGCGGAAATCTCACCGCTTGTGGGTTTAGGAACGGAACTTCGGCACAGGCGGCAAGCGCGTACCGGTTGCTTTTCGCGATGAATCTGCGCCGCAACAGCGCCTGTATTACGCGCTCGAAGCCATGGGCCTGGTCGACAAACTGCATGCCAAGGTGTTTGCTGCCATTCATGTGGAAAAGAAAGAACTGAACAAGGGTGATGCGATTGCCGACTGGGTTGCCAAACAGGGCATCGACAAGACCAAGTTCCTGGAGCAGTACAACTCTTTTTCAGTAGCCACCAAGGCCAGTCGCGCCAACCAGTTGCAGAACGCCTACAAGATCGATGGCGTGCCGGCCCTGGGTGTGGCGGGTCGCTATTGGACCGACGGGCCGATGGCCAAGAGCTTGGAGCGTGCCTTGCAGGTGGTGGACCATCTGGTGGCGGGGATCCGCAACGGCAAATAAGCGCTGCGCGCTCGCTACAATCCAAAGGCAAGGTCTTCTTGCAAGATTCGTGCCTTTATGAAGCTACCCATTTCCCGCCTCTGTCTGCTGCTTGCCCTGGTCCTTGGCGCTGGCTTCGCCTGTGCTGAAAAAGCCGACCGCGACAAGCCCATGAACGTCGAGGCGGACGCCCTGCGTTACGACGATCTGAAGCAGACCAGCGTTTTCAGCGGCCGGGTGGTATTGACCAAGGGCACGATTCTGATCCGTGCCGCCAAAATCGACGTGCGCCAGGACGCCCAGGGCTACCAGTTTGGTCTGATCAGCGCCGAGCCAGGCAAGCTGGCCTTTTTTCGGCAAAAGCGCGAAGGCCTGGATGAGTATTTTGAAGGCGAAGGCGAGTTGATCGAGTACGACGGCCGCGCCGATACCGCCAGGATCAGCAGCAAGGCGCAGTTGCGGCGCTACCGCGGCGCCACGCTGGCCGATGAATTTACCGGCGATGTCATCGTCTACAACAACACAACGGATATGTTCAGCATCGACGGTGCCCAGCCCAAAACCGGCGCCAGCCCGGCGCCGGGCGGGCGTATCCGGGCCATGTTGATACCCAAGCCGCAGGCGGCCAGCGGGCCAGCGACCAGTGCACCTTCCACGCCGGCGCTGCGCCAAAGCATCACGCTGGGCGGGGACAAGAAGTGACGTCCGGCAATCCGTCCGACGAGGCGCCACTGCGCGCTGATGGCAGTCTTTGTGAGAGTCGTCTGGAAGTCAGCCACTTGCAGAAGTTCTACGGTAGCCGCAAGGCCGTCAAGGACGTTTCGCTGACGGTGTGCAAGGGTGAAGTGGTTGGCTTGCTGGGCCCCAACGGGGCCGGCAAGACCACATCTTTTTACATGATTGTCGGGCTGGTGCAAGCCAGTGCCGGCGACATCACGATCG
>JBAXMF010000140.1:0-6258 GCA_037134435.1 Methanomicrobiales archaeon
CCGGTAACACATACCTTTCGGAATGCAGATCCCTGATGGCAACGTTTTCGGGTTGCTGCTATCCTGCACCACGATTACCGGCAAAAATGGCATGGTATGGTTACCCGGCACTCACCGGAAACGGAAGCGTATGATTTTTTACTTCAGGGAAGAATCGAATTAGAATAGATTAATGCCCGTAAGGGTGACAAACAACATGGGATGGTGAAGAAATGGTTAGGGAAATAAATATACTGATTGTTGAAGATTCGAATGATGATACACACCTGCTCCTGTATGAACTGGCCCAGGCAGGACTGAAAGTCCGGCATGAACGGGTAGAGACTGAACCCGAGATGCGTACCGCACTGGGGCGTGAATCTTGGGATATAATCCTCTGTGACTATTCAATCCCCAATTTCGGAGCACTGCCTGCGTTAAAAGTCGTAAAGGAGATGGGTGTCGGGGTCCCCGTCATTGTGATATCTGGTGTGATGGCAGAGGAAACAGCGATTTCTGTCATGAATGCCGGGGCCCAGGACTTCATCACCAAGGGGAACTATTCCCGCCTGGTACCGGCGATTAACCGTGAAATTAAACATGGACCTGAAAACCGGCGATACTGAAACATGCAGCATGGCGAATAATCGTCTGGGTAAAGGGTAAAAGTTAATTCCAGAATATCAACAGAAAATTGTGGATGCCAGCGACTATTCGCTTTCTCACTCTCCTCATATTGCTTTTATTCGGGAATCCTTGCTACTATTTCCCTTTGCAAAAAGGGGGCCCCCACCCTTTTTTCTGCTATGCCATTATTGGTCCTTTCATACCTTACGGCCTATGTAACGTTCCATCCTCTTCGACACCAAAATTTCAAACCGTGCCTTCTTCCGGACTCACCGTCATTAGTAAACAGGCATGGATGTGGTCCAAGTTGCTGCATTCTTGATATAATTCCTATTTTGGGATGATGAAAAACCGTGGAGGTCACGCCTTGTGAACCAAAAATGTACAAAAAATCACAAAATACTTGCAACTTCGAGAACAACACTGAACATAACCAACCGTTCCGGGTCGTAATCAGCGACTGAATGGACAGTAATGACAGTACCGTCATTTTTCTTTCGAATTTTATAGTCAAGAATAAAAGGCTGGCCTTCTGTGATCAATGCCTGTTTTGCCTGGTCAAGTGGTACCCGGTATTCGGGGAGAGGAAGTTTTTCAAAATCTGACATTGAACATTCACACGTTGGAAGACCAAACAAGACCTTTGCACCCTCTGAAAGTGTAACGGTGGTGGCCCCGGTTTTGTGTTCAAACGACCCTGAACGGGCCAGGAATTCCGCATGATGGTAACGGGCAAGGTCCGTCTGCATCGCCTGCTCCGCTTGTTTCCATGCGGTAATATCCCTCGTTGTCATCATTGCACCCTGGATTCCAGGCACATCCAGGAGGCGGGTGATGACCGATTCAACCTGCATGCAGGAGCCGTCCGCTTTCAGGATGCGGTAACGAATGGGCGTCCGGATATGATCTTTTTCAAACGCCCGATTAAATGCTTGCCTCACGGTGGAAACATCATCCGGGTGGACGAGGTCCAGTTGTTTTTTACCGGTCATGTTTATTGCTTTGTACCCGAGCATCGACTGGATCGGCGGTGACACGTAGATAATTACGCCTTCCTGGTTGAGCAGGGTGATGATCTCGTCAGAATGCCGGATAATTGTCTGGAACCAGGTCTCATTCTGGATCAACATTCCTTCAACGCTGGTCCTCCGGACAAGCTGGC
This sequence comes from Methanomicrobiales archaeon, assembly GCA_037134435.1. Classification (GTDB taxonomy): domain Archaea; phylum Halobacteriota; class Methanomicrobia; order Methanomicrobiales; family Methanospirillaceae; genus CAIKOD01. The sequence goes on from JBAXMF010000140.1 coordinate 1,769, forward strand.
GGATCTTGTGGGCAAGCTCGGCAAACTGGGCCTTCGGTTCCCCTCCTTTCTGAAGATAGAAATCTGCACCACTGTTAATGGCCTCGATCACCACCTCCTCCCTTCCCCTCCCGGTAAAAAGGATAAACGGGATATCACCTTTTGTCGCACGAACCCTTTTAAGAAACTCGATCCCGTCCATGTGCGGCATCTGGAAATCAGATACGATGACATCATAATTCACGAGGTTAAGCTGGTCCAGCCCCTGCGTGGCAGAATTTATTATTTCTACCTTGATATCATTCATCCTCTCCAGGTATAATTTTCCGATTTCCAGAAGACCGGACTCGTCATCCACGTAGAGGACGTTTATCATATTTTCTCCTTCTACTATTGCATGACCCCATATATTAGATATTTCGATAGGTGGGTCACGTTCCCATTTCGGTATGGATAATTGGAATATTTTTTCAATTCCAATGGTTCACGGGGTAGATTCTTGTGAGGAGGTCGTTCTTGTAGCGCTTAAATCGGTGATAACAGGAACAAAAGGGAAGCACGTAAATGCCAGCCCGGGATCAACAACCATAGCTATCGTGGTTAGTATACAATTTCCAGGTATAGCGATCTATGAGATGTGGCAAAATTCTAAAAATTGCTGGATATTACCTGAAACACGGATGAACTCCGTTACCAGGAAGAATGACATGGATAACGCTGTTTTCCCTATCAGACAAAAAATATCAGGTATTATGAGTGATGGTCTGTTTAGACTGCGAAATATTTGACAATCATACGCCAATATAAATATTCACGGGCATATCATGTTATTTATGAACCGAGGTAACTTCGTAACTCTTTTCCTGCTGGTAGTGGTTATCGCCATAATATCCGCAGGTTGCTCCACGTTATCGGCCGGGAGCGGGCAGAAATCCCTGGCATCATCACCAAATGACGCGACAGGGGGGGCTAACTATGAGGCAAGTATCGGGCAGGGGGACTACCGCCCGGTACCCACTCCGGCACCTACCCAGGCACCCGCTTCAACCGGTAACCCGGGAACCGCCGATAAAGGTACTTTAATCGACCAGAAGCTCATCTACACGGCACAGGTGAACCTTGAAGTCCCAGAGGTCCCTGCCTCCATTGACCGTTTAAAAGCACTTGCAGCTGCAAAGGGCGGATATTTCGCATCATCCACATTCAGTACTCAGATAAATGACCGACGGACTGCCACGGTCGTCATCCGGGTCCCTGCAAATGAATTCGAAAGCGTACTTGCCGGGGTAAAAGAGATCGGAAAAGTAACGTCAGCGAATACAAAAGGTGAAGATGTAACTGCAGAGTATGTCGACCTCCTGGCCCGAAAGACCACCTACCAGAACCAGATCGCCCAATACAACGAAATAATGAAGAAGAGCGAAAAGGTAGAGGATATTATCGACGTGCAGGAGCAGATCGACCGTGTCCAGACCAGTCTTGACCAGCTAGAGGGCAGGATGCGGTACCTGAATAACCGGATCGATCTCTCGACGATCACGGTGAACATGGCTGAGAAAGAACCGGTGGGAGGGGATACCGGGCACAGTTTCGCCAGGACCATTAACGAGGGAATTTCGGGACTGGTCGGGATGATCGATTTCCTCATCGTAGCATTGTTAGTCCTGCTTCCGTTGATCATTATCGGGGCTGCAGGGTATGGTGTGTACCGCTGGCATCAGTCAAAAAAGGCCGTAAAGGAAGTAGACACTCCAAAACAGGAAACCCCGGAAAAGAAATAGAAATTTTCGGGCATTGGGTCAGATAAGACCCCGTAATTTTTCATTCCCTTCTGGTCAATAACGTATCCTGGCAGTAGCGTGGTGTAATATCGACCTACGAGTAAAAAACCCAGGTTGAGGCTGCCACCAATAAGAGGTCAGCCCAGGATATTCTAAAAAAAAAGAGACCCCTGGTTTTTTGCTACCATTGCAACTTTGGGTCTGTTGAGATTGCAACTATTCACCCATATCGTAAACACCCCGCATCAGGCACAACCACACTCATTTGCTGACTACGGATTGAAAAACCGGGGAAACGGGGTATTCACCCTCCAGCCGGTCATCATTGGGATACAACCTGTAAATTACCTGAAGGCTTTCCAATTCATGCCGAGATTTTCACGCAATTTCCCTTAAAATTATCAGAATGACCCTAATAAAGGTAAATATTTTTTAAGGTACAGTGAAAAAAGAGAATAAAGTTCGGAAGGGGGCATCCGGAACGTCCGACGGGCATTGATGACCTGGTCATGTATTATCCTGAAGGAATAGTCGAACATGCAGGTACTCCTTGTTCTGGAATTCATCGGTGATAATATTGCGAAACGGGGTTAGGTGGCGACCGTGGCCCACCTATATATTAAAGGCAATAGAGAGGAAGGAATAAAGAAACAACTGATTTCCTTACTCAACCACCACCCGGTTACGATAGGATTATACAGTACATTCTCCGATATTCAGGTATGAAATTTTCAATCCTGGCAGTAAGCCTGGTACTCGCTGTTGCATTCGTGCTGACAGCAGGATGTACCCAGAATGCAACGCCCCCGGTGGTAACATCAACCCCTACAGTAACTCAGGTTACAACACAGGTCGCACCCCAGACAACGGCACCGGTAACAACCACTCCAAGGGTGGGAATGGGCACTCCTGGACCAACAGAATTTCTCCCGGTTGACTACATGCTTGATTTCATGGTACAGGGTAATGGAGATACCGCGAACCCCTATATGGCAGTGACGCTCAGGGGCGGAAATGGCATGAACCTCGATTCACGGATTGATGTGACATTCACAAAGCCGGATGGGACATCCCAGCAGGACGTTATGCTTCCACCATTCTACGTCGGATCATTCGTGTCATTCCCGTCCAGCACCATTCAGAACAGGGTGGAGATCTGGGTAACCGCTCCGACCGTGGGAAAAGTCAAGACCTATGACCAGATAGTCCCGTTCAAGTCGCTAAACCCGTAAAAATATATTTAAAGGCAGACCAAACTTTTTTTTAACATCTGAACCAAATGGGCCGGATTTTCCTGTTCGCAAGGGATAGATATCCCACGGATGTGCATATCATCACATTCTATATACCGGGTGCATGATTCTTTTAACAGAGGGAGAGATTGAAAAAGAATACATTTTATCTCATTGTCGGGTGTACTGCCATCGCACTGGTCGGACTGTTCTGGTATTCAGATGTGGTCCGGATGCCCCTCCTGATCGAGGTAGCATTCATTGTTGCAGTTGCCGCAATCTACCTGGTCCGCCGCCGGGTAACGGATCTAAAAGAGGACGAACGGGATGTCAAGATTACTGAGCAGGCCGTGTTACGGACAATGCAGGTTTTCTGGGTCGTTTTTTGTGCATTTTCTATCGGTGCAGTAATGCAGTTACTCCGGACCCCGACGTTTCCCCGGGGGTTCCCCCCGGGTCCTCCGCCAATTCTTCCGGAGCTGCTTTCACCGCGCTTGATTGGTTTTGTTCAGCTTGGCCTTCTCTGCCTGATGATCTTCCTCTACGTCGGGTTCAGGATCTATTACGCAGGTATTTATGGGGGCTGGGAAACAGATGAGGAATAAAATCAAGGTGTTCCGGGCGATGCATGACCTTACACAGGAGCACCTGGCACAGGTGATCGGCGTCAACCGGCAGACGATCCTTGCCATTGAGAAAGGAAAATATGTACCTTCACTGGACCTCGCTTTCCGTATCGCCCGCTACTTTGGGGTTTCTATCGAAGAGATATTCATGTACGAGGACGAAGAACAGGCAGGCCTGGTCCAATAGGACCTTTTTTTATACTCCATTCCAGTTACCCCCGTCATCTCACTGGTTTACCGGTACGCTCATATTACCTGTTGCATAACAGCAGGGAGGGTATAGTCCAATGGTTGAACTTATCGATTATAGATAACAATTAGTATGTTATACACATGTATTAGAAATGTATTAATACCATTATGTATAACATTCTATATATGGTGGGCGCGTCATTCTGCGCCAGCACCGAAATGATAATGGAGGACAATTATGAAAACACCAGGAATATTTATCGGGGCTCTCGGAGTCTGTGTGGTTGTTGCGCTAGTCGTAGGACTTGCCGGAGCAGCAGTTGTCACCCCGCAGTACTTTGGAAAAGCCACCAGAAATGATACTGCCCCCGGGCAGGGCCATGGGTCTCCAGAAGCAATTATTGGCCAGCTTGAGCAGCAGGGAGTCAACGTTTCAGGAGCAATGACGGCGATACAGAACGGGGACAAGAACGCCCTGAAGACATGGCTCGATTCATACCGGGACGCAAATCCACGGAACCTGACGGGTAACCAGGAACGACCGGGACGGGAAAAGATCATTGACTGCCTCGGGAAGCAGGGAGTCGACGTTTCAGGAGCAATGACGGCGATACAAAACGGGGATAAGAACGCCCTGAAGACATGGCTCGATTCATACCGGGACGCAAATCCACGGAACC
>JBAXMF010000141.1:0-6232 GCA_037134435.1 Methanomicrobiales archaeon
CCGGTTTTTTTCGGACTACTCCTTCAACGAACATACGGGGTAAGTCGATTATCAATCTCCAGGCTATTATACTACACGGTGGAATTAAAATCGGCAACAAATTGATCGTGATACCTTAGTACTAATGACAGGGCTCAACCGTTGTTGGATCTATTGCACGTAATTGTGCCTAAGGACGATTCTCTAACCGTTATCAGGCCCATTATCAATGTCCTTCGCCATGAATTCCTGGCCCGCCGGGTCCTCTGATGAATAGTAATTGATAACTTTTTGTATCCGGAAGAATCAGTATATGTAGGATTATCGAGAAAAATCCCAGGGATTACCAGCTATGGTTACAGTTCTGCTCATTGACGATTCAGCTTTTCAACGTAAAATTATTACAAGAATACTCAATGATCTCGGACATGACGTCATCACTGCAGATAACGGACATGAAGGCGTTGAACGCATCATCAGTGAGAAACCTGCAATTGTACTCAGTGACCTTCTCATGCCCGGATACGACGGGACGTGGGTACTTGGACAACTGAAGGAGAAGGGAATAAAGGTACCCGTCATCATGGTCACATCGGATGTGCAGACGACCACGCGGGACCTTTGCATGAGCCTGGGGGCGTTTGAGTACCTGAATAAACCGGTCCAGAAAAACCTTCTCCAGGCAACGATTGGAAAGGCCCTCACTGGTGGAACGATATGAACGAGATCGACGACCAGACAATCGATGCGATCCGGGAGATTGTGAATATCGGGATCGGCAGGGCTGCCGGCCAGCTCCAGCAGATGACCGGGTCCCACATACACCTCCAGATCCCATCTATCAAAATTGTACCCTTTGATAAAATTACTGAGGCCGGAAACACCATCATTTCAGGAGACACGTTATCAGCCGTGCTCCTCGATTTCAAAGGTACCTTCTCCGGGATGAGTGCGATGGTCTTCCCCCCTGACAGTGCAGCGGCGCTGGTCATGCTGCTGACTGGAGAGCAGGAAAAAAGCCCTGAACTTGATGCAATGAGAATTGAAGCCTTAAAGGAAGTAGGGAACATCATCATTAATGCAGTGATGGGCTCAATTGCAAACATTCTGTCAGAACACTTAACCTATTCGATTCCCGCGTATTATGAAGGCCCAATGGTAAATCTTGCCGGGTTAAAAAGAAACGGTTTAGATGACGAATGCGTACTCCTCGCTCGCACAAATTTCCTTATTGAGGACCTCAATATAGAAGGAGATATTCTCCTGATCCTGGAGATAGGGTCCCTTGACGCCCTTATTGAGAGTATCAACAAGGTCTCGGCCCGATGAGGTAGCTGAAAAAATATGGATGAAAGCCCCGATAAAAACCTGCCGTTCCGGTTTCTGGACCTGATCCCAAACGGGATAATCGTTATCCGGCCAGATCATTCCATCTGTTTCTGGAACGCCTGCATGGCAGAATGGACCGGCATATCACCTGGGGAAGCAGAAGGGACCAACCTTTTTGAGCGGTACCCCGCCTTTAAAGATCCATCCGTATTTGCGAGAATAACACAGCTTTTTGAAGGTGGCCCTTCATTGCTGTTCTCTTCCCAGTTCCATCCGCACCTGGTCCCCTGTTCAACCCCGGGCGGGGACCTCCGTGTCGAGAAGATCTCCTTTATCCCCTTTTCATTGGCAACCGGGAAGTGTGCATTAGTACTGATCGAGGATGTATCTGACCTCACTAACCAGGTAAAGGCATACCGTACGATGAAGCGGGTCGCCGAGACCCAGCTTGATGACCTGAAGAAGGCACAAGACGTAATTTACCTCACCAATAAAAAATTGAACCTTCTCAACAGTATCACCCGTCATGACATTAACAATCAACTGACGGTGCAGATGGGATATCTCGAAATACTCGAAGAGAGTCAGCTCGATGCCTCGCAGAATGAATATTTCATGAAGGTTTCCACTGCTGCAAAGTGCATTTCCTCCATGATCCGGTTCACCAGGGAATATGAGGCCATTGGTGTCCATGCCCCCGTCTGGCAGGATCTCCACACACTTGTAGACTCTGTCGTAAAACAGGCCCCGCTCGGAAAAGTCATCGTGAACAACGAGCTCCCTGCCGGCATGGATGTGTTCGCTGACCCGTTGATTGCAAAGGTCTTTTACAACCTGATGGACAACGCCGTCCGGTATGGCGGGAAGATCACGACCATTCGCTTCTCTGCCCTGGAACGAGCAGGGACTATCGTCATTGTCTGCGAGGACGATGGGGACGGTATCCATCCAGAGGAAAAGGAGAAGATCTTCGAACGTGGGTTTGGGAAAAATACGGGCCTTGGCCTGGCCCTGTCACGGGAGATCCTTGATATTACCGATATCACCATTATACAGAATGGTGAAGCGGGCCACGGTGCACGTTTTGAGATGGCGGTACCAGTGGGAGCATGGCGGACCACCGGGTCCCGGTGACTGAAATGGCAAATGTACTCCGTGTTCTCTATGTCGATGACGAGCCAGACCTTCTTCGTATCGGTAAGCTGTTCCTAGAGAGAGATGGAGCGTTTACTGTCGATACGCTCACCTCTGCCAGTGAAGCGCTTACGCTTTTGAACTCGCAGCAGTATGATGCGATCATCTCAGATTTCCAGATGCCGGAGATAGATGGGATCACATTTCTCAAGCAACTCAAGGCATCGGGGAATACCACCCCCTTTATTATTTTCACGGGAAGGGGACGGGAAGAGGTAGTAATCGAGGCGCTCAACGAGGGGGCCGATTTTTATATCCAGAAAGGGGGTGAACCACGGGCACAGTTCGCCGAGCTGGCGAATAAGATCCGTTATGCAATAACACGGAGACAGGTAGAAGAAGACCTGTCAGAATCACAGAAGCAGACTGCAGAGATTATTGATTTTCTCCCGGACGCAACGTTTGCCATTTCAACAGACGGGGTGGTGATCGCCTGGAACCGTGCCATGGAAATCATGACGGGAGTACATAAGAAAAAGATCCTCAATAAGGGAAACTATGAATATTCCCTCCCGTTTTATGGAAAACGCAGGCCAATTCTTATCGACCTTGTCCTGAGTCCTGATGAAATTACTTCAGGGAAGTACCCGTTCATCCTAAAAGAGGGGGACAAGATCGCATCAGAAATCTTCATCCCTCACTTTCATGATAACCGGGGGGCATATCTTTGGTTTACCGCATCGCCACTCTATAATTCGCAAGGGGTCCTTTCCGGTGCGATCGAATCCATACGGGATATCACGGAACAGAAACGGGCGGAAGAGGCGCTCGCGGAAAGTGAAGTGCGCTACCGGAATATTGTCGAGGACCAGACCGAATTCATTACGCAGTTCCTTCCCGAGGGCACGCATATCTTTGTCAATGATGCCTATTGCAAGTACTTCGGAGTAGCCCGGGAACAAATTATCGGGCACCGTTTCAAACCGGTCATTCATCCAGCTGACCGTAAAGCGGTTGCCAGTTTTTTTGCCTCACTTACTCTCGTAAATCCTGTCGGGTACATCGACCACCGGATTATCATGCCGGGTGGGGACATACGCTGGCAGCGCTGGAGTGACCGGGCGATTTTTGATGCTGGCGGGAACGTTGTGCAGTACCAGTCTGTCGGCAGGGATATCACGAATCAGAAACTGGCAGAAGAGGAACTGTGTAAGAAAAACGAAGAGCTCCAGGCCTCTTATGAGCAGATTGCAGCAGCTGAGGAGGAACTTCGTGCCAACCTGGAAACCATGACGGGGCAGGAACTGGAGCTTCGCGAGAGCGAGGAGAAGTTCCGGACACTGTTTGAGAATGCAGGTGATGCGATTTTCATCATGGACCATACCGTCTTTCTGGACTGCAACAAAAGAACGAACGAAATCTTCCGTTCTACCCGGGACGAGATTATCGGGCATTCTCCCTCAGAATTTTCTCCAGAACATCAGCCTGATGGCCAACTTTCAGCAGAAAAATCAGCAACTCACATTGATGCAGCTTTCTTGGGAGAGAACCAGTTTTTTGAATGGGTCCATGTCCGAAAGGATGGCACTCCCTTCAATACAGAAGTGAACCTGAACCGAGTTATGCTGCGGGGTACCTGTTACCTCCAGGCAATCGTCCGGGATATCACCGATCGTAAACTTGCTGAGAAGAACCTTGTTGCCGCATTGAAAAGGACTATTGACCAGCAGGCAGCAGTGGGCACGATCTCGTTATCCCCGCTCCATTTGTATGGGGACGTGCAGGGACTAGCTGCCAGCCTTACAAAAATATCATCAGGAGTACTTGGTGTCGAAAGGGCCAGTGTATGGTTGTTCAATAGCACAGGGGAAGAACTGCAATGCATTGACCTGTTCGAAGTCTCGCTGGATCGCCACTCATCAGGCTTTGTACTGAAACGTCATGAATATGTGAACGAATTTGACGCATTACGGAACGTGAAGTACATCGATGCCCATGATCCACTGACTGATCCACGCACTGCGGGATACGTGGAGAGCTATCTCATACCGAATCGCATTACCTCAATGCTGGATGCAGTGGTGCGGGTCTCCGGACAGGACCTTGGTCTCCTCTGTTTTGAGCATGTCGACCGCCCGCATCACTGGGAAAGTGACGAGATCGCATTTGCCTGCCAGCTTGCCGACCAGGTCGCGATTACCATGCTAAACCGTGACCGCAAACAGGCGGAGAATGCCATCCGGGAGAGCGAAGAAAAATTCCGCCTTATCGTCGAGAACAGCCACGATATCATCTATACTCTCACGGCCGAAGGTGAGTTTATGTTCATTTCACCTTCCTGGACTGTGCTTCTGGGGCACCCGGTATCATTCGTAACAGGACAACCATTCCACCATTTCGTCCACCCGGATGATATTCCCGGGTGCATGGTCTTCCTTCGGTCTGTGATCGAGAAGGGGCAACGACAAGCGAGTATCGAGTACCGCGTAAGGCACGCCAATGGGACATGGTATTGGCACACCTCAAGTGCAGTCCCCATAAAGGATGAAGCCGGTACAATCATTGGGTTTTACGGCATTGCCCGTGACATTACCGAACGCAAAAAGGCAGAAAAAATATTACTTGACGTAATTGATAAAAATCCAATGTCAATACAAATTGTCGACAGGAATGGCTATGTTCTCAAGGTGAACCCGGCACATACCCGGCTTTTTGGTGCGGTACCACCCTCCGACTATACCATCTTTGATGATGCCCAGTTGAAACAACAGGGATATGCAGGATTAATTGACCGTGCTAAAACCGGGGAAGTTGTTACGTTTCCCGAAATTTATTACAATGTGCATAATGTAGACCCGGAATTTCCCGATGTTCCGGTCTGGATACGGATGGTGATCTTCCCGATTAATGACCATGATGGGAATCCGGAACGTTTTGTTACGATGCATGACGACATCACCGAGCGAAAATGTGCGGAGGAGGCGCTGCAACGCCAGTCGGTATCGCTCTCAATACTCGAAGGAGTCATATCGACGGCGAACGAGACCGGTGACCTCCCCCATCTTCTCGAACGTATCCTCGATGAATCGCTGCGCCTGCTGGATTTTGATGCAGGGGGGATCTACCTGGTGGACCGTTCAACCCGGACTGCGCATATCGTCTACTTTAAAAACCTACCTGCAGAATTCCTTGATAAAGTCCGGACGGTTCCCATTGATACACCGCCCTATGATTCGCTGTTTATAAAAAATGAACCGATCATCACCGACCTGTATGAACAGATCGCGCCCGACCACTCGAAGAACTATGGGTTTTCATCGATGGCTAGTATCCCCTTACTCTCAAAAGGGGTGGCGATTGGGGCGTTGAATATCGCAAGCTTTCGTCGGCACGTCATATCTCTCCTGGAAAAACAGGTACTCACCTCTATTTCCAGTGAACTCGGGAGTGCAATAGAGCGGATGACTGCTGAAGAGGAAGAAAAGAAAACCGCCAAAAATTTGGCGACCCTGTTCAACTCAATCGATGATATGGTCTTTGTGCTGGACATGGAGGGGCGCATCCTTGTGGTGAATGATACCGTCCAGAAACGTCTCTCCTATACATCGGAGGAACTTATCGGTATGGATGTCCTGCAGTTGCACGTACCGGAGCTGCGTGATGAAGCGCTCCATAATATACAGGGAATGATAGCAGGGACCATTGACTCCTGTCCGGTGCCCGTCCTTACAAAGGGCGGTACACGGATCGAGGTCGAGACAAAGGTTACCCGTGGGTGGTGGAATGGCAA
>JBAXMF010000142.1:0-6136 GCA_037134435.1 Methanomicrobiales archaeon
GATCGGAATTGTTGCCGTTATTATTGTTATCGGTTATGTTGTGATGCAGCGGAAAAAGCCGGAAGAGCCTGAATACTGATTAATACTTTTTTTAAAAAAGAAAAATAGTAAATTTTTCTCGCATCCATTCTTATGGGTTTATTGCCTTGAATGGGACTATCTGGTCGTAGGTCTTGATTTTTCCTACGGTTGTAGCGTTTACCGGGATTTCTACCCGGTTCCGATCGGTACTGCATGGGAATGATACGAATTACCCTACGTGGGATGGTGGCAGCATAACGTCCTGCTGGGGGTCCCATCCGGCTTTGTGAAGGTCACATCAACCCGGGAATCGAAGTTCATACCATTTCCTCCCCTTATCCCCATTCCCATGCAGGGGTTTGCGGTATTACCGTTACTATGTACCTTAAACTCAAAGCAGGTAATCAGGCGGGAGCATTTGGGTTGGTCCCGGAGTACCCATTACATGATTGTATTTGTGGAGATCCGAAAAATATTTCAGAGATCTTTTAGTCCAGGTTTCTTCCACTTATCACGTTGGGGTTCCGATAATCACTCATTATACTTGTCAGAATAATTCAAAAATCTTAAGTATTAGGTTGATATAATCCTCTAACATCACGTGAGGTGAAAAGAACTATGTCAAATTACAAAATTAAAAGCCTGAACGTCATGAGTGTTGCAAAGATAGGTGCAATTTTAGGTCTGGTGTTTGGTCTGATTGAAGGAATAATGCTGGCTATCATGTTAGGAAGTCTGGGCGCTATTGCCAAGACCATATTCCCGATGGCAGGACTGGGTGCGGTTGTTATCTTCGTTTTGGCAATAATCTTTGGGGCAATAGGTGGATTTATCGCAGGAGCGATCTGGGCATTTGTCTATAACATCGCTGCCGGGGTTGTAGGTCCTATCGAGGCAGATCTCGAAGTGTAATTATAATCCACTCTTTTTTCCCGGTCCGTTGAAAAATCTGTCACTTCGAGTCTTACATAGGAGACCGGGTTCCGGATATTGTTGAAAAAGTCGTTGAACCGCAGGCCTCTTAAAAAGATATTTACCCGATTTTCAAGTATTAACATAATTTAACTACACACCAATGATGGTGTAATAATAAAAAATAAATATCCCTCAACCCTACCCCACCACATCAAACGTCTTCGCAAACGAGGTCCACCGCACGTCCTCGCCGATGTTGAACCGGCCGTTAGCCATGAGGTCCTTACCGATCGCGTTCACATACCCGATCTCAGTAGTCGTGCCAATCCCCGCCAAACTTCGCGAACTGAACTCCATCGATCCTATGCCCCTCCATAGCCAACAGCCACAAAGCTAAACCTATCTGGCATCTCGATATCCGCCTGATCGACAGACCCAACCGAGTGATACCCCTGGCTTTCCTACCGTTAACCCCAAAATCAGGAAAAACCCCCCAATTTCCGCCCGAATTATCGGAACGATACTACCCTGTGGGTATCCACACCCCACCCCAACCCGTAAAATCCGTTCTCGTTCGTTTAAATCGCCCGCATTTGCCTCCGTTTGGGGTTGGTGCTGGATAAGGCTAAAATGGGGGATTTTCCCTCGATCCAACCAATTTATGGCCTTTATTGGGTTGCAGACTTTTCTAAAGTCAAATAAAAGACCTTGTTAACGCAGGATTTGCCAATTCCCCGTTTGCTCCTGGCCACAATAAAGCCTCAACATGAGGCACGATCAACCGGGACCCTGGCCTGATCATCTCATCCCAAACCATCACGAGTTCCCCCCATTCGGTGGAATAAACCTAAAAACTTTAAAAATGTAACCAAATCGGTTATCAACAGATTCGTCACCACTTTTCCGGGGCACCCTGTGCTCTATAACACCGTAGAATACTTTTTAACTCCATTTTCCCCTTCATCTCGGCCATCAGACAAAGACTTTCGGTTTCCTTACTAACACTCCGGAATTAGTTCCGAGATTTTTCTCGAATTAGGCGTCATTCTCGACTTTTTCGAGAATTTTTCATCGGCTCTTTTTTTAAAAACTGAGGCCGTAAAGAGCCCCGTTCCCCGGTGAACGCTAACATCAGAACTGCTACCACCAGCTATCCCCTACCCACAATAACGGTCAGATTAGTAGAGGGCTGGCTTCGAAAAAATGAGAATCTGGCGTTTTCAGTGTGGGCATTTTTATCAATTTCAATAGATGGTTGGATATCAAACATCTCTCCAGGAATTATATTTGGGGTTACAATTCCATTACAAATGTGGCAATTGATTAGAGTAACGGGGCGATGAACGTTTACAGTTGGAATCGTGGTTTGTGAGTATCTCCCGTGAGAGTGAAATGCGGTTCTGGATGATAGCGATATCGTTTTGAAATGCGGTTAATAACACCGCAATATTAGGCTATAGGCAGGCGATCGGGTGATGTGGCCGTATGTTATATCCTGTGAAATGAAACTTTGTAAAATTTCGAAATAATACGGAATTTAATAACGTTGAGGGTTAACCCTGATATGATGTGGTAGTTCATACCACCTTTTCAATCAGCGAACGGGCTTCTCTGAAACATTTCTCAGATCTATTAACGTTCCCACATGCCTTCTGAGCATTCCCCATGTTGTACCATGCCAGGGGTGACGATCGGCGGATCTTTAAGGCAGCATTGAAACATTTTATCGCGTTCTCCGGTTCATCGATTTTTAAATAGACCAACCCGGCATTGAGCCATGCATCGAAATGCGACGGGTCGTACCTGACTACCTTGAAGAAACTCCTGATACACTTCCTATAATCCTCACATTGTTCAAGCAGGAGACCCAGCTCATACCATGCATCTGCCATGTCCGGGGACAGGGTGACGACTTTTTCAAAACAATGCCGTGCATTTTCATAATCACCGAGTTTTTTATGTGAAATCCCCTTGTTGAACCAGGCTTCGGTATTGTCCGGCGAATAAGTGAGGGCATTTTCATAGTTTCTGACCGCCTCTTCAAACTTTGAGGTATGAAACATCGCTTCATTACCCATTTGTACCAAGGTTTGGGCAATGTTATCATCGTGGACGGTGTTCTCCGGGTTCAGTTCACCTGCCTTCCCGAAACTCTCGATGGCATCGGCGAACTGCTTATTTTTTCGGAATGCCCTGCCCAGGTTCAGCCAGGCTTCCTGGTATTCTGGGTCGATTTTTAATGCCTTATTAAAACAGTAGATTGCCTTGTCAACCGAATTAAGATCTAAGAGGACACGACCTTTCAACACCCAGAGTTCAGGGTTTTTCCAGTCCCGTTTCAGGGCATTTGCGTAACATTCGAGGGCCTCTTCGTGCTTTCCCTGTTGATAGAAAAAGTCACCTTTCAGGCGCCAGGGGTATTCGTACCCGGGGTCGATCTCAACAATCCGGTCAAAAATATGGATTGCTTCCTCTTTCTTTTCCATGTATGTAAGGATAAGCCCTTTTTCATGCAATGCACCCACGTATTCCGGGTCAATTCTCAGTGCCATATTGATTGCCTCGATCGCCTCCAGGAACAAGAGTATCTTCTTTTCAATGAGTCCAATCTTACGTAATGATGTTGCCTTATTCTTCCAGGCTTCTTTCATCCTCGGACTGATTTCAATTGATCTTTTATAACATTCGAGTGCTTCATGGTCACGGTCAAGGGCACTGAATGTTAGTCCCTTCCCGTTCCAGGCATAATTGTATCCAGGGTCTAACTGGATTGATTTTTCAAAAAAACTGAGTGCTTCCTCGTAGTTGCCATCCATAAGCTGGGTATAGCCGTAGATACTCAGCTCTTCAGGCTCGCCCTCGCGGTCACTAAAAATCCAGTCGAATATTTTCATTTGCAGGAACCAAGAGTAACTTCCAGCTTTGTGAAACTCACTATTAAATTTATGTATCTCCTCAATCGAGTGGCGTACCAGAACATCCTCTTTGTGAATTGCCATCCATCCGCAGCGTTTTATTTATGCCTGTTACACAGGGGTGCCAGGATATTCCATCCTTTCTGCTCCATAAAGGCAGAGGGTCACGTACGATCGTTCAAGGAAGTAGTCTAGAAAAGGCACTTCATTATTAATGGATTCATAGAGGCATCCGCACGAATGGTTTTCATTCTACTATACGGTGAATATTGATAAATATATATACAAAAAACGAGGCATAGGGTTCCGTTAGGCATATCTAAACTCGAAATTCTCCATTTGGAGAACGACAATGGTTCATATGACTGTCTCACTTCCAACAACAAAATCAGAACAGTGAAGTACTGTACTGCTATATCATAATCCATGCAGAATGTGAGCACGGCATCCGATTATTCCATCCACGGTCATGAAAGTTGAAGAGGAAGGGAAAGTGAGGGGGGTTTAATTAAAAGGAGAAGGATATTTGGTTTGCGTCCTTAATGACCCGCTTTGCTGTGTATGCACGGGGATTCCTGGAGATCCCAAACTTTTTGAAGAAGAATTATTGAGGAGAGTTATAACTTAACGACGGGGATACCTGAGATCTCAGTGCAAAACTGTATCTATTATCAGACCGACATTGGAAGTTAATGTCAGATCGGGTCAGGTCAGATAATTCTCTTTTTTTAATACAATATATCAAGCCATCCACAACGATGAGAGCATTTCGCAAATTGGGCAGGATGACAGCGAAGGATGCATAATGGCAGATACACTCCGTGTCCTCTACGTCGATGACGAACCTGACCTTCTTGATATTGGCAGGATCTTCCTTGAGCAGGCCGCAGAGTTTTCTGTAAAAACCATTGATTCGGCGCCTGCTGCCTTAACACTCCTTAAAAATGAAAAATTTGATGCCATCATCTCCGATTACCAGATGCCTGGCATGAGCGGCATCCAGTTCCTTATTGAGGTCCGGAATAAATTTGGGTCAATACCGTTCATCCTGTTCACCGGTAAAGGCAGGGAAGAGGTGGTTATCCAGGCGATCAACAGCGGAGCGGACTTTTACCTTCAGAAAGGCGGCGATCCCAGCGCACAGTTTGCCGAACTCTCACACAAGATCAAAAAAGCAGTGGAAGGATGTCGGGCCGAAGAAGCGTTACGTGAATCTGAGAACACGTTTGCAACCATTTTTAAAAGTAACCCGGTTTCAATGACGCTTGTTTCGGCGACTAATGGCGTTTTTGTGGATGTCAATGATGCATTTATGCGGAATACCGGGTATATCCGGGAAGAGATGGTCGGCAAAAATTCCCTGGAACTGGGGATTTTTGCCGATAAAGATGAACAGGAATGGCTGGCCTCCGAGCTTCAGAAAAAGCATCGCGTAGCTGGGATGGAATTGCATACCCGGACAAAATCCGGGGAGATCCGTACCAGCCTGTTTTCCTCCAGCGTTATTGTGATCGAAGGCCGGCCTTACATCCTCTCAACGGTAGAAGATATCAGTGGACGCAAATTCGCTGAAAAAACCCTCCGCCGGGTGAACCAGAAGCTCAACGTGATCTCCAAGCTGACACGGGAAGACTTATTCAGCCAGATCGTTGTCCTGAATGATTGTCTTCTGCGCGCGAAAGAACAGGCAGCCGGCCAGGAACAGGTTATTCTAACGTTACAAAAGAGCCAGCAGGCAGCCCGGTTAATCCAGGGGACCATTGAATATTCGAACGATTACCAGAATATGGGTATCAAACCACAAAAATGGCAGAATGTGAGGATGGTGATGTTATTTGGCCTGTCTCAAATATCCAACGGTGAAATCAAGCCCAGCCTTGAAACCGGAGACCTCGAGATCTTTGCCGATCCCCTGCTGGAACTGGTGTGCCAGGGCCTCTTCGAGAACTCGTTTCAGCACGGCGGCCATGACATACAGATCCGGGTCTGGCATATGGTCACTCCTGGTGGGGCCACCATTGTCTTTGAAGATAACGGAATAGGGATCACGCAGGAGAAGAAAGAGCAGATTTTTTTGCGCAGCGGGGATACAGACCATGCCTCGGTACGGAACCTCAATTTTGCGAGGGAAATCCTTGACATCACCGGGATCACGATCACCGAGACCGGGGAGCCTGGCAAGGGAGCCCGGTTTGAAATGAGGGTGCCGAACGGGGCGTGGCGGATGGCCGGGAAGGGAGACTGAAACGTAAGGTCCGGCAAAGAGGAGTAATAAGGCAGATGGC
>JBAXMF010000143.1:0-6135 GCA_037134435.1 Methanomicrobiales archaeon
ATGATACCTGAGCGTGGTGTAACGCACCGGTTTCCTCTCCGGGATTTTCTTCGTCAGAAACGAATACAGGGTCCCCTCTGTCGCATATACTGGAACTTCCAGTCTCCTCGCCAGCGGTGAAAGCCCCTTCATATGGTCGCCATGCTCGTGGGTGACAAAAATTGCCCTGATCAAATCCTGGCTCCCCCCTGCTTCTGTGAGTCTCCGGAGTGTCTCTCTGACCGACAGCCCTGCATCAATGAGAATGGCGCCGCTCTCACCTTCGATGTAGGCACAATTACCCTTGCTGCCGCTTGCGAGCGTGAGGCACCGCATAGTGGATAATCTTTGTTATTAGCCCCATTAATAGGATATGATGGGTACAGGAATGCCGGGATCGGGAATTTCGGGGTGGAAACCGGGAGATTGCATCAACTTTTCGTTACGTGGACGGCTGATGCCTTGAAGCAGGCCTGTATCTCCTCACCGGGCTGGATCCCTAAGTCCTTGATGGATCTCCGGGTAACGATGACCCTCAATGGAAACCCGCAGTTCGGGGTGATGATCAGCTGGACTGCCTGGATAAATCCGTCAACAATATCGTTCATAGAACATACCTCTCCGGTCCGGATCTCCTATGAAGGAATTAATTACCAGGGTGTAATAGAAACATCCGATTCCTGCTACCTGGCTATTTGTTCTGGAAAGGTTTGAATATGGATAAATTTCTGCAATATACATTAAACTGTATTGACATGAGCGTTGCAGTCATTAGGTAATCGGGGGTCCCCGTAGCGGGATAGCGCATTGATAATATCATTCAACAATTCCTGCCCCAGTATCTTCTCTGCATCCTCTCGGTACTGCGTCGTCATCAGTCCGACGAGAATTTTCGTCCCTTTCATGGTAGTAAGAATCCCTACCCGTTCTGCCCGTGTGACCAGCTCTTCCTGTTCCATCATGGCAAAATATGGTAAGACGTAGTAGTGTGGGACTTCGAGGAACTCTGCCAGTCTCCGCGTAGTCGGAAATTTGACCTGGATTTGTCGTTCCGAGAACGAGACCGAAATATTCCGGTCGTGTTGGACCTGAATCCGGATGGCCGCGTCAAAAAGTATATCGATAGAAAGCGCCTGTGCCATGGTATTGTGATCATATATTCAAAGTAATTGTCATTAAGACTTGCATACCCGGATGTGACCGGGCGGACTTCCCTGACAACATGGTCGAACGGGTGCCAGGCTGATTGTAGAATAACGGTGCCGCATCTGGTGAGGGCCTGCTTGTTGCCTTACTGGTGGTGAAAAAAGAGTATTAGTGACCGAATTTGTGTTTCTCGTCTTCGGGAACCGGCTCCATGTAGATGACCTGGGCCCCCACATCTGTCGCGATCTGTTCGATCTCGACCTTGCGGAAATGGGTCGCCTCAATTTGTAACTGACCACCTGTAACCGCGACAATCCGGTATTTTGGCTGCTTTACACCTTCGCCAATCTTCTGGCGTTCCCTGACATAAATTTTCATCATGTGCGCACCTGCTGATATATCAATTGGTATATCACTTAGTCCATTAACTATGTTAACATATAAACATATCGTGATTTCTGTGCACCGGAAATTTGAACATGATAATAAACTAACCGGGGAGACTCTTTCCAGAAGAAGTCTTCTTGCTGCATACCGTAACCGCCCGAGGCTCCGGTTAATGCCTGAGCTCAATGTTGTTAAAATTGGCGGGCATGGCATCATCGACTACGGTCGGGAAGTCCTCCTCCCCCTGGTGAATGAGATCGGTGGTCTCTCGAAAGATAACCAGATGCTTATTGTTACCGGAGGGGGCGTCCGGGCACGGCATATCCTGGATATCGGGCTTGACCTCGGGATGCCTACCGGGGTGCTCGCCGAACTTGCAGGAAAAATATCCGAACAGAACGCGATGATGGTCTCTATCCTGCTGGCACCATGGCATGGTGTCCGTATCCACACGGCGGACCTCTTAGAATTGCCGACACAGATCTTCCTTGGTGCGTTACCGGTGATGCATGGTACCCCGCCGTACGGGTTATACGAACACCCAGGTGAACACGGGGCCATTCCCCCTCACCGGACTGATACCGGTGCGTTCCTTGCTGCCGAAGTGGTGGGTGCAAAACGGTGTATCCTGCTGAAGAATGTGAATGGCCTGTACACCGAAGACCCGCATAAAAATCCCGATGCTGAATTCATTGCTGATATCACTGCGAAGGAACTCCTCGCCATGGATCTCGATGACATGGTCCTTGAACCCATGGTAGTTTCTCTGCTCCCTGATGCCCGGAACTTACAAGAAGTACATATCATCAATGGGCATGTCCCGGGTAACCTGCCAAAGCTCCTGAAGGGTGAAGAAGTCGGGACCGTGATTCGTGCCGAATGATAGAGATAATTCTTAAAAAAAGGGTGTATTTTATGAGAAACGACGATACGATTAAACTAACTAAAGAGAAAAGAGACGAAATGCTCTCTGCAATAAAGAATTATTTTTCAAAAGAACGGGAAGAAGAAATAGGTGATTTAGCATCAGGTCTGATTTTAGACTTCATAATAAAGGAATTAGCACTGGAATTTTATAACCAGGGTGTTTGTGACTCGTATAAATATATGCAGGACATGATTGAAGATTTATTGTCAATCCAAAAATAATACCCCACTCATATCCGGAAAGTATTACCTGTCCGGATAAACCCACAAATTCTGGTAATTCCCCTGCGTATGTGTGGATTACGATGTAATTTTAAGCTAGGACTGAAACTACCCGTTAATGCAGGAATATTTCAGCCCTGTATTATGATAATCACTGGACTTTCTTCAACATATACTCCGGGGCTTGTTGAACCGCTGGGTTAATACGCAGCTACCGGTTCCCCGTCGGTACTGTAACCGGTATCATGCTCCTTAACAAGCAGCATCAGCGCGATTCCAAGTACTTCAATGCACATCAGGAAGAAAAAACCTACATCAAATGCACCGGCCATTTCTGCTCTTGGAAGTGTGTGGGTTGCTTCCTGGGCCATCCTGGACCCGGCAGCAACGGTGGTGACGAGCATGACAAGGGCGACCCCGAGTGAAGAGCCCAGGTTGGACATCATCTTAATCAGGCCAGATGTTGATCCTCTGTCTTTCACCGGAGCTTCACCCATTACGGCACTGTTCAGCGGGGCATAGGCAAACCCGGTACCAGCACCCAGCATAAAGAGATAGATTTCCGCATGCCCAATACTCGAGTGGGCGCTTAGAGTGGAGAGTAGGAACAAGGCGAGGGCACTGACAACAAAACCGAGAATGATTGGTTTTTTCGTCCCGATAACATCAGAAATCCTCCCCGCGATGGGTGAGGTAAGGATCATCCCGATGGGGAGTGCCAGCAGGATTGTACCGGCACTGTCGGTGGGGATCAATTTGACCATTTCCAGGTAGAACGGCATCAGGATCATCACCCCTGCCAGGCCTATCTGGGTGAGCGTGACGTTCACATTCTGCAATGCGAAGGCCCGGTTTTTAAACAATTTCAGGTTGATGAGCGGTTCCGTAGTCTTCCGCTCGCGGATATAGAATAGTCCCCAGAATATCGCAGATACAACCAGTGCTGCAATGCCCCTCTCGGGAGTAGGGCTGGTGAGCATGTTAAGACCCAGTATCAGCGTACCGAGGGCAACAAATATGATGATGACTCCAGGGATGTCCATCGACGCATTCGGGGTAACCGGGTCGGAACGGGGAAGTATGTATATTCCGAGCAGAATTGCAAGGACCCCGACTGGCAGGTTCACGAAAAAGATGAACTGCCAGGAAAAGGCGCTGGTGAGGTAACCCCCTAAGACCGGTCCCAGGGCTGCACCAAGCATCGTAAACATTGCAACCATCCCGAGCGCCTGTCCACGCAGGGAAGGGGCGAGGTAGGTGGTGACCATCACCGCGCCAAGGGCCGATATAATCGCCCCGCCTACTGCCTGGAGCATGCGGGAGATGATGAGGATATCGAGTGACGGGGCAAGGCCGCACAGGGCTGAGCCGAGGGTAAAAATTGCGAAACCAACGAGGAAAAAATTCCGGAATCCTTTGATATCACCGAGACGGGAGGCAAAGAGAAGCAGGCTGACAAGGACGATCAGGTACGCGTTCAGCACCCAGGAGACCGTCACTGTCGAGACTTCAAATGCCTTGCCAATGGTGGGCAGGGCAATGTTCACGATGGTACCATCGAGCCCGGCCATGAACGATCCGAGGGATATTACCAGGACGATCATGAGATCTTTGGGGGTCATTTTCGGACGGGTGCTGCTGTCACTCATAGCTTTATTACCTGATTAGGGGTGGCCACGGTGGTATTTATAGTTGTTTAAGACACCGCCAACAGTTTATTATCACGCCTGCTTTTTCACATTGAAGCATGTTTGATCGTCGTAATGTGCTTTCAACAACAATTTAACAACAATTCAAAAGGAAAAGAAAAATATTCCTTCTATCTCTTTTTTGTTCACTTACTATAATAGTACATTATTTATATATATATACAGTCTATTTGGTGTTCATTTCCGAAAAGCGGGCCGATTTGGTATGAACATTTTGTTTTGTTCAATGAGTGTTCAACGTGTGTTCAGCAATGTTCAGGCCTAAAAATGGTTGTTTTCACAATTGGAGGATACAACATACAGCCGCAATACCGATCGCCCGCCTATGGCCTGATATGGCGGGCGTATATTGCCTGGACTTGTGCAAAAGTATAACCCCTATCACACTGGTATCTCTACTATGAAAGAATGGAAGAGTCCTGAACTTACTGTATTGGTGCGAAGTAAACCGGAAGAAGCGGTGTTGACCGCATGTAAGTTCACGTGGGCAGGTTACGGCGACGATAGCGCCCACACGACTTGCGCGAGAACTTATGCGTGTAATATTTGCTTAGCTTTTAATACGAGTTGACGCGAAGGACGTGTTAACCGCAGCCATTCATTTTTTTTATAATAAACCTGTTCTGCTGAAAAAGAGAATGTGTTATATTTTAAGGGCCTTCCGGATAATGGCGCGTTCATCGGGTGCTAACTTGCCGAATCCGTCCCGGACGATCTGAATGATTGCCGTTTTGCCCTTTTTTGTTTTCCAGTAGTTTTCAACAGCTGCAGCGGAATATTTCTGAAACATTCCATCCGAATCTAAGCGCCATAATAAATCTGTAATATCATCCATTTTTTCATCCCTCCCTTACTTTGAGTCTCTTTAACAGTTCGTTTATTCCGTCCTGGATGTCCTGTGAACATTCGATGATTTCATCCACCCTCACCCGAGCAAACGGTCCCTCGTTGAATAGAATATTCCTTAACCGCTCATCCTGTTGTGCGGGTGTCATGGTTCCTCCCACAAAAACCGGATGATCTTTACAGACTGCCTGCACGCGCGGGCCTGAATCGGTCGGCCCCTTCTCTCTTCTTTGAGTGCTTGCATGAAAAGATTGTTGATTCTTCTTTCCGCAGTGGCGTTCATGCGTGCACCTTCCCGGCCTGCGCAATGGGTGTCGGGTAACTGGTCAGAGTGTTGGCAAGGTCCCGTAGTGCAATGGCGTTCCGGATCCGCTGCTCGGCATCTGCGACATCACTTGCATCGAAGTAAATTTTGATACAGCCTGACTTTCCAGGCGTGCCCAGCTCGAGTGAGTCAGGACGGACGGCAACATTCTTGATCACCGTTTCATGTTCCACAATAACAGGACGCCCATTCATACGGGCAGGCTGGTTAACTGCCGCTGTTGTGGCTATAATTGGCTCTGTATTCGTTCCGTTCGTCAGCGCAGTGAGCAGGCATGAATGATCGGTTCCATCAGGGTTTACCTCAACTGACTTACCGGTTGGACCTACTGCATACTGAATTACACCGTGGCATTTCGGGCATCTGTTGATCGGTGTCATTTCAGATCACCCGGCCATTGGTGCCGACTACCATGATCGGTAAAATGTTGTATTTATAGTGAGCGCACGATCGAACCATGATATTCTTTTCGTGTGCATCACAGCGCAGTGAGCAGGCGCGGTTTGTTCTGGCACATCGATCGCATAAGTCACCTGACGGAAGCCTGATAAATTCTGCATTCGATACTGATATGGCGCTTGCTCTTCCTGCTCT
>JBAXMF010000144.1:0-6112 GCA_037134435.1 Methanomicrobiales archaeon
GGTGAGGTTTAACGCCGTCCCGTACGATGGGTATGCACTGGTTTTTTTGGGATATGATGCGCTTGCGCTCCGGACCCTCACGAAAAAAGGCACAATCCAGGCACTGGGGTGCATGATCGGGGTTGGCAAGGAGTCGGTAGTGTATGAAGGGCTTGGCCTCGGGTGTGTGGCACTCAAGCTCCATCATGTAGGGCAGCGATCTTTCCAGTCGGTGCGCCTTAACCGGGAATATAAACCCGGGCAGACCCATTCGCCATGGATTTTTACCTCGCGACAGTCCGCAGAACGGGAATTTCTTGCCCTTAAGACTCTTCACCCGGGTGTAAAGGTACCGCTCCCGATCGATCAGAACCGGCACATTGTGGTGATGGAGTACATTCCGGGTGTGAATCTCAATAACGCACGGGTCGAAGAACCACGGGAATTCCTTGATGAAATAATCGGGGAGGTCGGGAAGGCGTACAATCTGGGAGTAATTCACGCTGATTTTTCTGAATTCAATATTATGGTCAATGAACGTGGCTGTACCCTGATCGATTGGCCGCAGTGGATGGAGACGGACCACCCCAACGCCGATACGATCCTCCGGCGGGACCTCCATAATATTCTCACCTACTTCTCACGGAAGTACCAGTTATCATACGATATCGAGGACACGTTACGATGCGTGACCAGCTGAAGGTATTCGGGATTGACATTATCCGTGGCTCAGTCAGGTCAAAGTCCCGGCGGCCATTGTATGCCCTGGTAAGGCTTCAGGGAGCCCAGGTCCTTTCCGAGGACGGGGTCTCGTCCCTGCGGCTCTTTCGGATGCTCTCCCTGGAGCAGCCGGATATCCTTGCCGTGGACAGCCTCCAGGAGATCTCCACTGACCAGCACGAGCTATTCGCATTTATGCAGTCCCTGCCCCCTGCCACACGCCTTGTCCAGGTGACAGGCGGGGACCGGCGTGAGTCTCTCATCAAAGTTGCCAGCCGGTACAATATCAGATTTAACCGGCTTGACCCCTTTGACGAGGCCCGCACGATTGCGAGGGTGGCGTCTCTTGGGGCAGGGGCCGAAGTAATTGCCTTTGAAAACAGTTCTGATGTGACGATAACCCGTAACCGGTCCCCTGGAAAAGGCGGGTGGAGCCAGAACCGGTACGTGCGAAAGATCCATGGTGGGGTCCTGCAACGGTCCCGGGAGATCGAAATGGACCTTGTGGCGTCGGGCTTAAAGTACGAAAAAAAGGAAATTAAGGCATTTGGCGGATGCAGCAAAGTCTCCTTTCGGGTATTTGCCCCGCGTGACCAGGTACCGGTATCGACCTACCGGGGGGCAGATGTCCAGGTCCGGATAAGCGGGAGACGCCTGGACCGGATCATGTTCCGGCCCCTCTCGGTCCGACCTAAATTTATTATTGTCGGGATGGATCCCGGGACGACCACCGCCATCGCTGCCCTTGACCTTGAGGGAAACCTGCTTCACCTGAGCAGTTCCCGCCAGACCTCCCTGTCTGATGTCATTGAAGCGCTCTGCAAGGTTGGAAAACCCGTTGTTGTGGCGACTGATGTCCGTGATATGCCGTTTTCTGTCGAAAAGGTCCGGCGTGCATTCAATGCGGTCGCCTATGCACCACGCCTGGATGTGAGCGTGGATGTGAAACTGGATTATACGAAACCGTTCAAGTACATGAACGATCACGAACGGGACGCGTTATCCGCGGCTCTTGAAGCATACCGGCACTATAACCACAAGTTTCAGCATATCCTTAAACGTGTACCCCCCGGGCAGGACCTGGACGAGGTCCGGGCGGGCATGATCCGCGGGCACTCACTGGAGCAGGTGGTTGGAGAACTGAGTGTTGTCACCCCCCCTTCGGAAACTGAATTACCCATTGTTGCGGCTGACAGGAAATCGGATGACCGGGTTCGGGTCCTCGATGGGATGGTAAAGCGTTTGCGCACGTATGTCCAGGAGTTGCAGGAGGAGGTCAGGGGGAAAGAACATGAGATTGTCAGGTTCCAGTCCCGGATCCGGAAGATCAGGTCAATGCATGAGAAAGATATCACAAAAGATGCAGAAATTGTAAAAAGAGAATTAACGATACAGACGCTGAAAAAGAGGCTCCGTCGTGAAGAGCGTTCGAGCCTGAACTTAAAAAAGAAGATCGAACGCCAGGACCGGATTGACGAGCTGGCAGGTAGTCCTGATTTGGTACCGGTTAAGATGCTGGGCGCTTTTACAAAGGACGCGGTCAGGGCATTATCAGATGACCCAGGTGTCCAGGAGGGGGACATCCTGTATGTGTTCCGGATTGACGGGTGGGGAAGGAGCGTGGTCCGGGATATAGGCGGGATGGATATCAAAGCGGTGATCACGGGCCCGGGCCTGACATCGCATGCGGACCCCCAGCTTTCTGAGGCCTGCATGGAACAGAATATTCCGCTCCTTGATGGTGGGGAAATTCCCATTCATATCCGGGGAAAGATTGGAAGAGCTGAAAAAATCCCGTTTGAAACCTCGTTGAAACAGTGGCAGGAGAAGCACCGGGACTATGAGAACGAGCAGAATGCGAGGCGTATCGAGGGGATTTTCCGGGATTACCAGACTGCACGGGGAAAGGAGATGAGGAAGAGTGGATGAAAGGGCCCTGTTACAGGAAGTGTATGCAATTATTGGAAAGGAGCATTGTCTCGATGATTGTGCAGTAATTCCCTGTGGTGAACAGTTCCTCGTTGCCACGACAGACATGCTCCACGAAACAACAGATTTTCCTGCAGGGATGACTGACTGGCAGATCGGATGGATGAGTGCTGCGGTAACGCTCTCTGATATTGCATCCATGGGTGCGACCCCGTCGCTCCTCCTGTTAGCGGTGGGACTTGATGACCCGTCACGACTCGGAGAAATACTCAGGGGTGCCAGGGACTGCTGTCTGGAGGCTGGTGGTTACATTGCCGGAGGTGATATCGACCACCACACAGAACTGACGATCGTCAGCAGTGGTATTGGTATGGTAGCCCCGGATCATATTCTCCGGCGTTCCGGTGCCCGGGTCGGGGACCTGGTTTGCGTGACCGGGGTCCTTGGGTGTGCCCAGGCAGCACTTAATGGGTATCACCAGTATGACAAAGCGCTGATGGAGCCCCGGGCAAGGGTCCATGAAGGGGAGGTCCTTGGCAGGACGGGCGCCACCTCGATGATGGACATCAGCGACGGGCTCGCTATCTCGCTCTATGACCTGCTCGAGGCTAATTCCTGCGGGTACTCTATTCACCGTGAAAAAATACCTTTCCCCGACGGAGTCCCAGCAGATGAGGCAACCACGCTGGCCTTGTATGGCGGGGGTGACTATGAGTTGCTATTCACGGTCCCCCATGACTGGGTAGCACCACCAGGCTTTCATTATTCTGTTATCGGAACTGTAATCCCAGATCATTGTGTGCGGCTTGATGGAAATGTAATGGTGAGGAAAGGGTACGAGCATACATGGGTATGAGGGCCCGGTCATCCCAACCAGCCTGGTAATGGCGGGGTGGAGTTAACCAGCCCCATTATGGGCTCCGATCATGATAAAATAAGCGAGTGCCGGGGTTATTTAAAAATATGGCTGGTAATTGGCTATTTTTAGAAACAGGCGGGAATACCGCCCGTAAGGACTCAAAATCAGGGTACTTGCAGGAAGGGGGTTAGGAAAGGGTGGTGCAACGATGATAACCCCCTGATTTTCGCGATAAAGGGGTCGGAATAAGACTGGATTTTTCCCGGGCCGGCCAGAACCTGATTGATGTCCGGATCTGAAATGTATGATACTTTTTTAGGGGGGATTTGGAATTGTATGGAAAAAGTTACCCTTGAACCGTTCAAATGAACTACAGCAGCAACAAGTTCAAATGGTATTCCGGGATAATATATCCAGTAATTTCAGTTCTCCCCGGGACTACACCTGCCGAAAACCAGGTTTGCCTGGACCCGATTGATGGTTGACGAAGAAGCGATTTTAGTTCAGGTGCCAGGTATGTGCCGCAGATTCACCCTTATTGCATCTAAAAGCGAACTCTTTTCCCGGTTCCAGGCGAAAATTCCCCCATCATACAATCCCCGGTACAATATCTCGTCTGGCCAGCAGATCCTTGTCATCAGGCCGGATGGGGTCCTACTGACCACTTCTTATGTGATGTGGGGCTTTGAGATAGGCCGGCAGAATAATCTTCTCCTGAATGCCCGGGCAGAGACCCTGGCCGGGCGACCACTTTTCCTCCCGCTTCTTTCCACCGGGCGGTGCCTCATCCCGGCTTCCGGCTGGTTCACCTGGAGAAAAGAGGGGGAATACAACATCCCGTTCTATGTCCAGCCACGGTCCCATGAAGTCTTCTGCCTGGCGGGCCTGGTAAGGGTGACCAAAACGGGGAGAGAAGCGGTGGTCCTCACCACCCATGCAGAAGGTGAAACCGCCAGCGATACCGGACGGGTGCCTGTTGTCCTGTCACGTGATGCAGAGTCCCCGTACCTGGCGGGTGCTGACATCCTGGGATTGCCCGGATACCCATTTGACCTGCTCCAGGTGAATGAAGTGTCCCGGAAGGTCAATGATCCCAACGAAGATGGCGTGGACCTCATCCAGCCGTTACATCGGAGCCTGGTAATGGTGCAGTCTACGGTGAAGGCCGGCACCAGGAAGAGAGTAGTCATTGACAGGATGGAAAAATCCCCTGCTGAAGGGTACCCTGGTGGATTAACGATTTATACGGATGGGGCTGCCCGGAAAAACCCTGGTCCTGCAGCCTGTGCATTCCTGTTGCTAGATCGGAATGGTCAGTTCGTTGGTGAGTATGCCGCCTTCATCGGCCTGGCGACCAACAATACCGCTGAGTATACTGCCGTTGAACGTGCTCTTTTGAGGGCGAAAGACCACTCACGTACTTCGATAGACCTGTATTCGGATAGTCAGCTGGTGGTCAGGCAGCTGACTGGTCGTTACCAGGTCACAAAATCCCATCTCGCCCTGTCTATCAGTAAGATACGGGAATTGGAGCGGAACTTTCAGAAGGTGACCTACCACGAGGTCCCCCGGGAAAACCGACATATCCAGCATTGTGACAAACTCTGCAATTATGCCCTCGATGAGTGTATAAACGACCATTAGGGTGAAATTCTTCCCTCCCCCGGGACCTCCGGGTACACAAGGGGGTCCCTGGTGTTGGTCATGGAGGGTGATACTCGTCCTGCAGCATTCCCTGAAAGGGCTAACAAAAATTGACTGAGGTCCTGGCATGGTACTGGCCCCTCCCCAGGTTACGTCGTTATCCCACGCAAAAAATAAAAAGGGATATCCAAATCAGTTCTCACAATTGTATTGCAGTGGACGATGACAATATCCCCGCATTACGGAAAAAACTGACAGCAGTTGAATACCAACCAGGACTGGAAGGACTATCTCCCCCCCTCAAAGGTGACTTTCTTTTCAGTTCTCGGGCTGGAAGCCGGTTCGCTCCGGGTGATAAAAAAGAAGCTGAGATAATTATCCGGAATAAATACCGGGAACTCGAACGGACTCCTGTCGTGAACCTGGCATACAGCGTGCTGAAAAACCAATCGTTACGGGTGGACTATCTGTGGATCCTGGAGAACGATAAACTGGTAGAAACGCTGCGGTTGCTATTATCTGTTAAAAAAGTCCGTGGACTTCCAGGAAAGGACCGGGACCTCTTTACGGCTTGATGTTACGGTGAAGCGGGTAAACGGTGGCCTGTGAGAATGCCATAAATTATGGCTATTCTCAAGCAGTTTGAACAGTAAAGGTGTCGGGGGTATCAAAACCCGCCGATCTATTCGATCTAGCCGAAAATCTACCGGTAGTGTGGCCAGATGATCCGTATTGCCTCATTTCTGCCACGGTTTGCATCGGCATTATAGGGATCGATACTGAGCGCGGTGTTGTACGCCTTGATTGATCCATCGATATTACCTTGTTTATACAGGATGTATCCCTTTGTTGTCCAGGCTACGACATTCGTCGGATCAATCTGGATGACCTTTTCAAACACGGTCAATGCCTTATCCTGCAGGCCAACCTGCAGCATTGCAGTCCCTTTATAATTCAGTGAGTCCGTGTTGTTCGGTTCCA
>JBAXMF010000145.1:0-6064 GCA_037134435.1 Methanomicrobiales archaeon
GAGAACGCGGTCAGGAAGATTACCGGGATATCGTGGCGGAGGTTGATCCGGTCGGCCGCCTCGATCCCGGTCATCTCACCATCGAGGAAAATATCCATTAGTATCAGGTCGGGGTGGTATTTTTCCACAAGTTCAATGGCGGACTCGCCGCTGGAGGCGATTGCAGGTACCTTGTACCCTAAGTCCTGGAGACTGCCCCGCAGGTCTGTGGCAATTATCCGTTCATCTTCCACCACCAGGATCGTGCTCGGCTTCATTTTCGGTTATGCCCTCCTTCGCAGTATATACCGGTGGACACAAAGAAGTTCCCCCGACTTTCCGGATGCCCGTGGAGTAAAGGCACGGCAGGTGTTATACCCCTGGCAGGAGGTTATTGGTATCATCCATGTTCCTCTTCCGGAACGGGGGCTGCAGCAAACCGTATGTTCCGGCAGGCACCGTGATACCAAACCGTGCACCTTCACCCTTTGACCCGGTTTCATTAATGGTGATACCGGAGATGGAAAGGACCTCACGTACAAGGAACAGGCCAAGCCCGGTATTTTTACCGTACCCACGCCTGAAAATCTTTTCTTTTTCATCCACGGCGATGCCATCCACGTTATCTTCCCATACAATGGTCAGGCAGTCTCCCGCCTGGCACGAAGACACATGGATATCTGTCACCCGCTGGCCATGCCGGACGGAGTTGTCGAGGAGGTTGAAAAAGACCCGTTCGAGCATGGGGTCTGCCAGTATGAAGAGACCCTGTATGTCTGCGGTAAGGGTGATGCCGGCCGGAACAGATAGCCGGGACAGGACTTCGTCCAGCTGCTGCCACTGAGGCTCATGGGTGCCGAGGTCCTGGTAAACGCGGGTGAACTCGATCTGGGTCCGGATTTCCATAGTCGCGGTCTCGATCCTCCTGAGGTGCTCAGCTGTTTCAGGGTCATTTACTTTCATTTTCTCGAGGGCCAGGTACCCGAAGATAATGTTAATATTGTTGAGGATATCATGCCGGGTGATGCCGGTTAAGAGGTTGAGCTGACGGTTTGCCTTCCGGAGTGCATCCTCGGCATTCCTGCGTTCGGTGATGTCATGAATGATTTCGAACCGGACTTTTTTGCCGTCTCTTTCCAGCGGTGTTGAATATATTTCAACAAAACGTACCTCCCCATTCGCTAGCCGGTGGAGAGAGACTGAGAACGGCTCCTGTTCAAATGGAGCCCCAGGGTGCGGGACCGGTCCTTGGTCTTCTGTAGGCTGAATAAGTTGCCTGATATGCAGGGCACAGAGTTCCTTTCGTGAATAGCCATAAAATTCTGCCGCTGCCGGGTTGGCATCCAGAATGGCCCCGTTTTCAGGGGCGATGAGGAGCATGGCTGCATGGTTGCCTTCAAACATCGAGCGGAACCGTGACTCACTTTCTTTTAGTTTTTTATTCATCGCGTGGTGATACAGTGCGATTTCAATGGAGGTCCGTACCTCCTGTTCGCCGTAGGGCTTGAGGATGTACCCATAGGGCTCGACTATTTTGGCCTGCTCTATGATTGCTGTGTCGGAAAATGCGGTCAGAAAGATGATCGGGACATCAAGGACCAGGTGAATAAGTCCGGCAGCCTCAATCCCGGTCATATCACCATCGAGAAATATATCCATCAGGATCAGGTCTGGATGATACTGTATCGCCATTTTGATGGCAGATTCCCCACTGGTGGCGATTGCAGGTACCCTGTACCCTAAGTCCTGGAGACTTCCCCGCAGGTCTGCGGCGACTATCCGTTCATCTTCGACAACGAGGATTGTGCTTTGTTTCATAAACTCTGCCTCACCTTCAACCTTTTTAACTGACCATACGTTATCTGCGATGATATATCCATTGTCGTTGATATTTAAAAAAACATTAATGTTAGTTTCAAATATAGAAAGTAATCGGGCCTGAGATAGTGATCAGGTGTCGGTATTATAGAGCCTCCTGATTAAGGTGATGTAATGTTTTCGCGATTAGGTGATTCATCAATTGAATGCAGTCAGTTTCTGTTTCCGGACCAATGGTCCAGGGCCAGGATCCCGGAAGAGTCACGGTCTTTAACCGGTGGCGGGTACACATCATCTCCCCGTTATGTTTACACAGACCATTCAGAGCATGAAATGGTGGCATTTACGAGACCCTGATCGGGATAAGGAGCAAATAGAGGCGAGATATAGGCTATATCGGGATGAAATCGCCAAATTTAGTCGTTTTCGATATTAAGATTAAACGGGGGCAAATGCGGGCGATTTAAACGAACGAGAACGGGTTTAAAGGGGTGGGGTCGGCTATGGATACCCCGGTAGAGGTATCGTTTCGTTAATTCTGGCGTAAAATATGGGAATTATTCCGGATTTTGGGTTAAGGTGGTAAACCCGGGTGACGTTATCCCAAAGTCTGTAGGATTGTTGGGATCACTATCTTCGAGAGTTTTCATACGTCTGTCGTATTTTCCAGGATTGTATGAGTGGTAAGAGTATGCGAAACCGGATATGGCGATTCCAAAAACTTCGACTGCCTGCATAAATTATGAGGATGCCGAATTGACAGACCTTTCCTCATACTATTTGATTGCCCGGGTTGGCTTTCCTGTTACCTGCTATTATATATCCATCGTCGTTGGTAGTTAAAAAAACAGTAAAGTTAATTTTAATTATTGAAACAACAAGAACCCGCCGGGGTCGAGGCAAGATTCAGCTGGAAAGGCCAGACGGGTGAGGCTGAAAAATCCCCGCCTCACCGTTCCTCCCAGATCGTTGATCAATACGGGATACATTGATCATGTACCATAACAATCAACCAGTAATTATACCTCCATCCGAAAAGATCAGGAAATGAAGGTCAGGATTTTCGTTTGGACTCAAATGACCCGGTAATGGGTCATAATAGCAGGCTACGAGGTGATTTCATGCCCACTGTACTGGTCGTCGATGATAATGCCGAGCTCGTCCAGCTCTATACCCGTATCCTTGCCGGTAGCGGGCATGAGGTATATTCAGCAGGCAACAGTGAGCAATGCTTCTCTTTTCTCGAGACCACGGCGCCGGACCTTATCATCCTTGATATCATGATGGAGCCGATGGACGGGTGGGAAGTCCTCAGCGGCATTCGCATGAACCAAAAAACGGAGAGGGTGCCAGTAATCATGGTTTCCGGGAAGAAACCGACACACGAGGAGACGCGTCAGTACATGGAGTGGGTCGATGGGTACCGGGTTAAGCCACTCAGCGTGAAAGGCTTGAAAGCGGTCGTTGAGGATTTCCTGTCATTCCGGGAGACCGTTGATCGCGAAATTTCAGAAGTGGAACGTACCGGGGCAGGCGGACAGGTCATCGAAGAGTACCGGACGCTCCGGAGGTCGATCACGTCAGGGACCCAGATGACGGGTCTCTTCGAAATGGCAGACGAGGAAATTACCCGCTGTATACAAGAGAAAAGAAAACGGCTGACCGCATTGCAGAGAGAGTATGGCGTGACGGTATGAGTGCTTGTCTTATCGGTACGGGAAGGACCCCTGGTAAAAGGGCAGCAACTCACATGCCGAAAGCGGGCCATAACCCCGATGGACCAACTACCACGGGCTCAAACCGGCCGTCAGCAGATCCATGTATTTCGGGTAAAGGGGATAGGGAGAAGGACTAAGATGGCAGCG
This sequence comes from Methanomicrobiales archaeon, assembly GCA_037134435.1. GTDB lineage: Archaea > Halobacteriota > Methanomicrobia > Methanomicrobiales > Methanospirillaceae > CAIKOD01. The sequence continues at coordinate 3,663 of JBAXMF010000145.1, forward strand.
GGAAAGAAGGAGCCGAAAGGGAAGAAAACGGAACCTGAAGGCATTGAACAAAAGCTCCGGGATGAGGCAGAGATGCAGATTACCCGCCTGTCAAAGGCTTCTCCCGACTTGACGGGGCAGACTCCGGATGAACTCATCCACGAACTACGGGTACACCAGGTCGAACTCGAGATGCAGGCTGAGCAACTGAGGGTGACACAGTTTGCTCTCGAGGAATCGCTTGACCGGTACATTGACCTGTATGATTTCGCTCCGATTGGCTATTTCACGCTCAATGATCGGGCACTGATCACTGAAGTGAACCTTTCCGGTGCGACACTCCTCGGTGTTGTGCGGAAAAAACTGGTAAACCACGGGCTCGGGCGGTTCATCGCCCCCGGAGATCATGAAGTATGGGACCTGTATTTCATCAAAGTGCGGCAGTCCGAAGGCAAACAGATCTGTAACCTTTCGCTCAAGCGGGGTGACGGATCGGTCTTCCCGGCACGGCTGGAAGGGGTCCGGACTACCCACCGTGATGGGTCGATTACGGTCCGTCTTGCGATCAGTGACATTTCTGATATCTGGCAGATTGAGGCGGTGCGGGAGAGCGAGGGACGTTACCGTGCAATTTATGACCAGTCCCCCATCGCCATTGAACTCTATGATGCTTCCGGAAGACTTAAGCACATCAACCAGGCGGGCCTGGACCTGTTTGGCATAGAGAATATACAGGCGATCCGGAATTTCTCTCTTTTTAATGACCCGAATATCAACGATGAGCAGAAGGAACAGCTGCGCAGGGGAGAGACGGTACAATACCAGGGACCGTTTGATTTCGAAAAAGTCAAAGCCCTGGACCTGTATCCTACCAGCCGGGAAGGGACCATCTGGCTGGATGTGCTCATCACCCCGCTTGGGAACCGTAAGGATTCCGTCACGGGGTTCCTCGTGCAAGTCCAGGACATCACCGGACGCATCAGCACCGAAAAAATACTGCATGAGAGTGAGACCAAACACCGGGCACTGTTTGAAGCTATTGTTGACACGATATTTCTCGTTGACCAGCAGTCCGGCAGCATCGTCGATGTAAACCCCGCAGCGAGCCGGGTCTACGGGTTTGACCGGGACGAATTTATCCGGATGAAGGTGGAGGATATCTCTGCTGAACCTGAACAGACGGCCGGAGCCCTGGAAAAACCCGTGTCATATGTACCCTTGCGGTACCATCACCGCAAGGATGGCAGCGTGTTCCCGGTAGAAATCTCGGCAAGTGTGTTCGAACTTTGTGGAAAAAGCACAATCATCGCGGTGGCCAGGGATATCACGAAACGCAAACGGTTGGAAGAGGCACTCCACCAGGTTGCCTGGTACACCCGCAGCCTGATCGATGTAAGCCCCGACCCGCTGGTTACGATCTCACATGATGGGAAGATTACGGATGTCAACGCGGCAACCGAACAGGTGACCGGGTACTCCCGTGATTACCTGGTCGGGACTGATTTCCTGGACTATTTCACAAATACAAAAAAAGCAAAAGAAGGATACCGGAAGGTGTTTGATGACGGAATTGTGCGGGATTACCCGCTTGAGATCCGGCACAGGGATGGAACGATAACATCAGTCCTGTATAATGCGGCAATCTACCGCGACGAGATGGGAACGGTACAAGGTGTCTTTGCCGCTGCCAGGGATATCACCGATCGAATACGGGCCGAGGAAGCGCTGCTTCAGCTTACCGATCGGTTGTCACTCGCCACGCGGGCAGGTGGCGTCGGCATCTGGGGTTACGATGTCGTCACGAACACGTTGACCTGGGATGACCAGATGATTGCCCTCTACGGGATCACGCGGGAGCAATTCAGCGGTGAATATGAAGCATGGAAGGCAGGTGTTCACCCGGATGACCAGATGCGGGGCGACGCAGAGATCCAGATGGCGTTACGTGGCGAGCGTGAGTTCGACACCGAGTTCCGGGTCCTCTGGCCGGATGGCAGCGTCAGAAATATCCGGGCCCTTGCCATCGTGCAACGTGATGCCGAAGGTACACCGTTGCGGATGATCGGCACAAACTGGGACATCACGGCCCAGAAGAATACGGAGGGGGCACTCAGCCAGGCGAACAGGAAGCTGAACCTCCTCTCCAGTATTACACGCCATGACATCAACAACCAGCTTACGGTACAGATGGGATACCTTGACATACTCGAAGATACGCCGCTCGATCATTCGCAGGCTGAGTATTTCAAGAAAGTTTCAACAGCGGCCAATCGGATTTCCGCCATGATCCGGTTCACAAAGGAATACGAGGACATTGGCGTTCTGGCTCCCAGCTGGCAGGACTACCGCAAACTTGTAGACACGGCAGCAAAGCAGGTCCCGCTCGGATCGGTCATGGTGAAGAACGACCTCCCTGCCGGAGC
>JBAXMF010000146.1:0-6028 GCA_037134435.1 Methanomicrobiales archaeon
CCACCGGCAAAATCAAGGAACCCAAGTGAACTCAGCCATCCGCCGCCCCAGACCCAGTGTGCGACAGGATCGTACACGAGCGTGGTCCAGAGGAGGGCAAAAAGGATGAACGAACTTAGTTTTACCCGTTCTGCCATACCCGATGTTACGATTGCCATGGTAACTGCAGCGAACATCAGCTGGTATGCCATGAACAGGAGTCCGGGAATTGCAACGCTATAGGGGCCGGGTTGCATCCCCACTCCTTCAAGTCCTGCGAGGGAAAGATTGCCCATAGCCCCTGATACATCTCCGCCAAATGCGATTGAATACCCAATGATAATCCACTGGATACTCACCAGTGCAAACGCTACGAAAGACATCGCGACCATGGAGATGAAATTCTTCTTACGAACAAGACCTCCATAAAATAGCCCGACGCCTGGCGTCATCAACATCACTAAGGCGGTTGATGCGAGGAGCCATGCGGTATCTCCACTGTCAATTGCCATATCTATCCTCACCTGAATTTTCTGCGAAATTTATCTGCCTGTAACATTATTCCGGTCCTTTCTTCTGGTCCCGGTGCACCGGGTATTGGTCCGGATGATTTTTGCAACACAGGGAGGGGTCCGCATCCATTTTCAAAATCATCCAGAGTAACATGTAATGAAACAAGACTCCGTTTAGTGGTTTCCAGAGGAATTATTTGATTGCCTGTAGTATGTTCCATTTCAAGCCAGGTCCCATTATCGATCGATAATTGATCACGCAACGGTACAATGCCGCCACCTGTCTCGGAGATACTATGTTCTTCAGCATCATGGCCATACTGTTTCATGAGTCGTCCCGGTTTTTCTGAATAATCCCTGCCTATGGAAGGATCCTATTTTCCTTACTATATATATTTTTCTTTTTCCACGAAATAAAAAAAATTAATAGTTGGCCAGGTACCGCTCAAGTTCCCATGGGTGCACAGCGAGACGGAAGGCATCAGATTCCATCTGTGCGGTGCAGGTGAGACTTTCCATAACATGACTACCAAGTGTTTTTGATAGCACTTTGTCCTTCACCAGGTAGTCGTGCGACTCCATGAGGCTTCCCGGGAGCATTTCAATACCCATTTTGTCCCGTTCCGCTGCAGTCAGGTGGTAAATATTTTTATCAGTGGCTTCGGGGGGCATCGTCTTATTCCTGACACCATCGAGACCTGCTGCCAGCATGCAGGCAAACATCAGGTAAGGGTTGCACATCGGGTCAGGGCTGCGGAATTCTGCACGTGTACCATTGCCACGGGCCGCAGGCACCCTCACGAGTGCCGACCGGTTCGCATCGCTCCACGTTATGTAACATGGGGCTTCATATCCAGGTACCAGTCGTTTATACGAATTGATTGTCGGGTTAGCGACCCGGGTAATGGCCTTCGCGTGTTTCAGAAGCCCACCAATATAATAGAGCGCGATATCACTCAGTTGTTTCGGGGCCTTTGGGTCGAAGAATGCATTCTGCCCATCTTTTGAGAGCGAGCCATGTGTATGCATACCACTCCCGTTGATCCCGCCGATTGGCTTTGCCATAAATGATGCATGAAGGCCATGCTTCAGCGCAATTGCCTTTGTTGCAAATTTCTGGGTCATGATTTGATCGGCAGTGGTGACCGCATCCCGGTACTTGAAATTGATCTCATGCTGGCTTGCCGCTACCTCGTGGTGGGACATCTCGATCTCAAATCCCATCTCAGTTAACGCCATCACAATTTCCTTGCGGACATTCTCGCCGTTATCATTCGGGGCAAGATCAAAGTAACAGCCCTGGTCAGAGAACTGTGTTGACGGTTTCCCATCCACCATATTGAACAGGAAAAACTCAAGTTCAGGTCCTGTGTTGAATGAGAAGCCCATCTTTGCAGCTTCAGCCATTGTATTTTTCAAAATATACCGCGGGTCTCCTTCAAACGGTTTGTTCCCATAGGTGAACACATCGCATACAAACCGTGCAACACGTGCATCATTAGACCTCCATGGCAGGAGTGTATACGAGGCCATATCGGGTTTTAAAAGCATATCGGATTCTTCAATCCGGGTAAAGCCTTCGATCGAAGAACCGTCAAACCAGATTCCTTCAGTCAGAGCTTTTTCTACCTGTTCAACCGGTATTGCGGCATTTTTTGGTTGCCCCTGAACATCCGTAAACTGGAGGCGTACAAACTTTACAAGGTCTGCATCGATACGCTCGAGCATCTGGTCGACATCTTTCTTGCTTGACATTACAAATAACTAAACCCTTACATTATTTATATTTATTTACTCCCCACCATTACCATTAACTAATATTATTGGCTTATTTTAGAAATGGGCTATAATACAAACTTATTTTTTAAAAACGACTGATTTAACGGTGGAAGGATAATTCCATCCTAAACGGTTATAATGAATGTAGGGACGAAGAGCCGAAACCCGATCCCTATCTGGGAAAATTCAGAAATATATGAGTAGTAAATCGATGGAAGTACACTGTACCCCATTGATGAGATTTATCAACGAGCAACTCAAATTGTAGTGAACCCGATAATAATAAGCCGACGGGGTATACGTGGTAACAATGTGTGGCATAATTGGTGTTATTGACAGGAAACGCGAGTTGATGGATGGGTCCTCGATCAGGCAGGCCCTCTCCAGGATGAACGAACGGGGCAGCGGAGAAGGAGCAGGTTACGTTGCATACGGCGTGTTCCCTGAGTTTAAGAATTACTATGCGATTCATGTCTTTTTTGACAATATTCATGAATCCAAAGTTTCTGTCGATACCCTGCTATCAGAATGGGGGACTGTTGTCCACGATGAAGAGATTCCAACGAGTGACCACGCCAGGATCAGGAAAGTCCACACCCCCTGGAGATATTTCTTCAAACCTGATGCAACACTGATGCCCCGGAGTACCGCACCCGAAGAGGATATCGTGACATATATTGTCATGAGAGTGAATACCACGATGCCGGGCGTCCTGATTTTTTCTTCCGGAAAAAATATCGGCGTATTCAAGGCTTCCGGCTGGCCTGAAGATGTAGCCGATTTCTATAAAATTCACGAATATAAAGGGTATATCTGGCTTGGTCACAACCGGTACCCTACGAATACACCCGGCTGGTGGGGTGGCGCTCACCCTTTCAATCTCCTGAACTGGAGCGTTGTCCATAATGGTGAAATTACCTCCTACGGCACCAACCGGCGCTATATCGAGAGCTACGGATACCAATGCACAATGTTTACTGATACCGAAGTTGTTGCATACCTTGTTGACCTCCTTGTGCGCAGGCACGGTTTATCTGCCGAGATGGCGGTGAAAGCCCTTGCACCCCCGTTTTGGGATGAAATCGACCGTATGCCTGAAAACGAACGCCTGCTCCATACCGCAATACGACTAACCTATGGTCCGGCGCTCATGAACGGACCATTCGCAATTGTTGTAGCAAATGAAAACTCAATTGTCGGGTTCACGGACAGGATCAAACTCCGTCCGCTTGTTTCCGGGGAATATGGCAACCGCCTTTTTATATCGAGCGAGGAAGCGGCAATCAGGACAATGGAACCCGATGTTGAAAGAATTGTGATGCCTAGAGCCGGATCGCCAATTGTCGGGAGGTTGATCGCATGAGTATCGGCACGGTACCATTGAAATTCAGGGTGACAGTCGACAATGAACAATGCATGGCATGTGCACGTTGCGTTGAAAACTGTTCCTACGGTGTATTTCGGATGGAGAACGGCGTTGTCCGGGTCAGTCCCCGGCATTGTGTTGCCTGTCACCGGTGCCTGGCGATGTGCCCGCGGGACGCGATATCTATTGAAGAGCGGCCTGTCGACTACAGGAGCCACCCCCTCTGGACGACCGAGGTGAAGGAAGCGATATTTAACCAGGCACGGACCGGAAAAATTATTGTTGGGGGTATGGGGAATGCCCTTCCGTACCCGGTCATATTCGACCGCCTGGTACTTGATGCCTGTCAGGTAACAAACCCGAGTATCGACCCTCTCCGCGAACCGATGGAGTTACGGACTTACTTAGGAAAAAAACCTTCACACCTTGATCTTCTGACCAAAGAAAACGGGGATGTCGAGCTCATATCAACCCTTGTCCCGAATCTTAAGTTAGAGACCCCGATAATGATCGGGCACATGAGTTATGGTGCAATCAGCCTCAATGCACAGACAAGTCTTGCAAAAGCAGTGAATGAGATAGGGACTTTCATGGGGACTGGTGAAGGAGGACTCCATGAGAGCCTCTACCCGTACCAGAGCAACATGATCGTGCAGGTCGCTTCGGGTCGGTTTGGTGTGGATATCAATTATCTTGAACGCGGTGCTGCAATAGAGATCAAGATCGGCCAGGGGGCTAAACCAGGGATAGGTGGGCACTTGCCAGGAGAAAAAGTCAATAGGGAGGTATCAGTCACCCGCATGATTCCCGAAGAAAGCGACGCAATAAGTCAGGCGCCACACCATGATATTTACAGTATCGAAGACCTCAAGCAACTGGTCCGGGGCTTAAAAGAAGCAACAGAGTGGAAAAAACCGGTCTTTGTCAAGATTGCTGCAGTACATAACTCAGCCGCGATTGCAGCGGGAATCGCCCGGTCCTCGGCAGATGCAATTGTTATCGACGGGTTCCGCGGAGGTACCGGTGCTGCACCACGAGTATTCCGGGACCATGTAGGCATACCCGTGGAGGCAGCTATTGCAAGTGTCGATGCCAAACTGCGTCAGCAGGGTATCCGGAATGAGGTATCAGTTATCGCCAGCGGTGGGATCCGTGAGAGTGCCGATGTCGCTAAAATCATCGCACTCGGGGCTGATGCAGTATATATCGGTACCGCCGCGCTTATTGCACTGGGGTGCCGGGTGTGTGGTACCTGTAACCGCGGTGTCTGCGCATGGGGGATTGCAACACAGCGACCTGATCTCGTGAAACGGCTGGACCCTGAGACAGGTTCAAAACAGGTGGCCAACCTCATCCATGGCTGGACTGATGAACTAGCCGAGTTGATGGGAGCCGCGGGGATCAATAGTATCGAGAGTCTCAGGGGTAACCGGGACCGCCTGAGAAGTTACATGCTTGATGAAGCGCTCATGACCGTGCTTGATGTGAAATCAGTGGGTGCGTGAGCCGAATGAACACAATCGAGATCGATGCAAAAGATATCCATTATACCCCGTTGAACCAGCAAATCCGAAAAGCTGTTAATGAAGGTGCAAAGGAAATAACGATCAGAAACATTATGGGGCAGCGGTTCATTGCGGATGGCTTAAAAGGTGATGTATCGCTGATACTCCATGGTGTCGCCGGTGGGGACCTCGGGATGTTCATGAGCGGGCCGGATATTACATTGTATGGTAATGCTGACCATGCACCCGGCAATACGATGGATGCTGGTACTATTGCCATCCATGGAAGTGCGGGTGATGCGGTTGCCCATAGTATGCGGGGTGGAAAAGTATTTGTCCGCGATACTATCGGTTACCGGGGTGGTATCCACATGAAACAATACCTGGATAAACGCCCGGTACTGGTCATTGGTGGATCAGCTCGTTCGTTCCTGGGCGAATATATGGCGGGTGGCCTGATCCTGGTGCTCCGGCGGACCCCTGACGCGATGAATGATGAACGGGGTATTGGTAGTGGAATCCATGGGGGGGAAATTTTTATCCGGGGCGAAATCGATGATAATTGTGTCGGGGTTGGAACAAAGAAAGATCCCTGCAGCAGTGATGAGATCGCACGGATAACCCCGTTGATCCACGAGTTCGCAGAAAAATTTGGGGTCGACCCCGCTCCATTTCTGAAATCGGATTACACGCGAATATCTCCGGCTAGCGCCCGGCCATTCGCGAATAAGTATACATGGGAGTAGTGGTGGCGATGGAACAAAAAACATACCAGGACTTAAAATTAGAAGTTTGGGAGACCGGGAGCTGTTCGGGATGCGGCGGTTGCGTGGCAATATGCCCGGCAGATGCAATAAGGTTCCGTGAAAGTGGCGATACTTCCGCCC
>JBAXMF010000147.1:0-6002 GCA_037134435.1 Methanomicrobiales archaeon
CCTGAGCTTCGAGCAGTACTTTCTTTCTTTTCTCAAGAGTTTCCAGATCTTTGGGCAGATTGTATTGACTTATATCGGGAGTTGCTCCGTCCGTTGTTTCCTGCTCATCGATCTTCAGAGACTCGGTGAATATACGGTTAAGTTCGGCTTCAATGTGCTTGGCTTTGCGGTTGGCTGAAAGGGCCGCATTTGCTCCCATTTTTGTTCCATCAACGGCAATAACTCCAACGCGTGTGATGCCGGATTCTACGATTATCTGTGCGAGTTGTTTGAAGAGTCCTTTTATCTCTTGTGTATTCTGCTGTTTAAATCTGAAAATCGTTGTATGATCCGGGATAAGACCTTGTGCTACTATTCGATATGCTATATCATATCTACAGGATATTTCGATCTTACGACTTGAGTGTTCACCGCGTATCATTGCATATATGACGATTCCTAGCATGCAGCGAGGATCATAAAATGCTGAGCCAACTCCGTCTGATCGGTATTTGGCAATAAAGGAGGACACGTCTAACATTTCGAGGATAGCCAGAATTGCATACACAATATCATTCTCGGGAAGCCATTCCATAACATTGACCGGAAGAAGATATTGCTGCTCTTTTGCAACACCCTTCATGATGTTGAGGCGGTTAACCATAATTTATATATTACTTAATAATAGATATAGTTAAGTACTAATAATTAGCTCTACGCAACAGCCTCAATTAACCTCGCATATAATACCCGATCAGGATCAGCAGGAGCCCGGAATAGAACATCATCGCCCAGGGCCACGCAAAGCCCATCTGGATCGTGGAAAGGCCTTTTAAGTCCTGTAGAAGTACCAGTATAAATCCCACGATAAAACAAATGAGGCTGATATCACTTTTTACCTTTTTATCCATTCATTACCTCCGGATTGAATATTAGATATTTACCCTGCCCCCTATATGTATTTCGCCCTCGAATGGGGGATGTATGGCCCCTGCCCTAAATGCCCGCCACCTGTAATCAAAACGGGCGGATATACAGGGATTATCTTTAGAGAAATGGTTCATTGCCCTGGCAGGTGCAGTAAATAGTACGTAACGTGGGTCAGAGATCGCCGATTACTAGTGAGAACAGGCCTGATGCCGGCCGTGGCGGATTGTCAGGCGTACCCATCAGGATACGTTCATCCGGGTACCCGAGATTTTCGAGGACTACCATGGTAATCGCCGGGTAACCGGGAACGAGAGCTTTAGCAAGGTCAGGTACGCTGAATTTTGGGTCTGGGATAAGGAATACCACTTTCCCTCGTGAAAGTTCGAGAAGAGTCTTTTCGGTCGCATGCGTGTGGTCACGACCGTGGGCCAGGACGACAGATACGTGTGCAAGGGAGAGATGAAGTCGTGCGGCAGCGAGCTGAAGTGAAGAGATCCCGGGGATAACTTCGCCTGGCAGGTAACCAAGCCCTGCAAGCATCGGGTCACCGGTGGACAGGATGACCGCATGGTCCGGGAGTGAACCAAGGCCCCGGTAATCCCCGATCTCCCGGACCGTGCACCCTTCATGGATATGACTTTTGACCGTTTCAATAGCCCGTTTAGAACCATAAATGAGGTCAGCCCCTGATATAACCCCGATTGCCATTTCGGTAAGCATACCCGGGCCACAACCGACCCCTACAATTTTCATGACCTGGATCACCTGGAGATTAATTGTATTAGTAATTGGATTATTGCATGAACAACCTAACGGAACTGTCCCCCCGGGATATTATTCCTGTATCCCCGGGGGATATCCATAATTCCCGCATTTTTCTGAGAATTCACACAAAAATATGCGCTGTATCATGGGTCAATGTCCCGTCCCGGTTAATCAGCACGATACGAAGGTCTGGGTACTCAGCCTTGTATTGATCGAGAGCACTTCTGATCCTTGGATTATATTGTTGCCTCGTTGTGAGTTCTTCTACCGTCCTGCACCCGGAACCTTCGAGGATTCCAGGATTGATATAACGCAGGACCAGGCCCGGGAGCCCGAACAGGGTTACTTCCCCACGGGCCGCGGATAGTGCCATCCCGATTTTACTGCCGACCAGGACCACCTCGTGGTCCGGGAAAAACAACCGTGCATACCTGAGCCCTGTGCGGCCAGTCGTGAGCACGACCCTTGGCGCATTCCGTACCCTTGAGAGGACGGTCTCCTCCAGGTGGTCGTCCCACGGCTCGACAAGGCCGGTGGTACCGAGTACCGAAATGCCGCCAATAATACCCAGGCGTGGATTGAGGGTTTTTTTTGCGACCTGTTCACCTTCAGGTACTAATAATTCAACCTGGGTTCCGGGTAGTCCCGTGATGGAAAGGGCTTCCTGTACAGAACAGGTGATACAGGCCATAGAAGGGCCACCGATGGCAGGTTCACCCTTCGCGTAGCGGGGTGTATCGTATGAAAACCGCCCGATCCCTTTTCCGGCATGGACCGTGATCCCTTCTGGGGCCGGTGCTACAACAGCCCTGAAGAGAATTCCTGCAGTGACATCGTCCGGGTAATCACCGGCATATTTCCTGCATTCCGCAGTCCCTTTCCCGGCAACATTCACCGGAATCTCCACCACGATGCCACAAGGGGTCGTTATATCCACTGAAGCGACAGGGAACTGCAGCGAAAGGACCGCTGCCTTGCATACGGCCGCAGCCGTAGTACCCGTTGTATATCCCCTCATGAGCACGGTGCCGTCCGAAGCAAGGATAGCGAGTCCACGGGCAACCAAAGGCAGCAGCTCCGGCTTCTGACACCCCGTTACCCAGTCCAGCGGGTATACGTAACCACTGACCGGGTCCTTTAATTCCTGCCCCGAATTGCCGGTTGAATATTCCATACCAGACCAAAAAGATTATCCCGATACGGATCAGGATTTTTTCCTGTCCTGCTGCTCAGCATACATGGTGATAATCTCGTTCATTGCCGCGACAGCTACCGGGGTCCCCCCACGCGTGCCTTCGGTTGAAATAGACGGAATATCGATTGTCCGAAGCAGTTCCTTTGATTCCGCGGCATTTACAAACCCGACCGGTGTCCCGATGACGAGCGATGGCATATGCCCCACCCCGATCATCCGGCATACGGTCAGGAGTGCGGAAGGGGCGTTGCCGATGACAATTATTGCACCATTGACCTTATCCCCCAGGTTTTGAAACCCCTTCGAGGTCCTTGTTATCCCTTGTTCTGTTGCACCCTCATCGAAGTCAAGTGCACAGGACACCTCGCTCTGGTGCCCTTTCTTCTGTATGCCCACCTGGACCATCCGGATATCAGTGATTACCGGTGCACCGGCAGCCAATGCAGCGAGGCCGGCCTGTACCGGACCTGATTGAAACAGGATCAGGTCAGCCATCGAAAAATCACCCACCGCAACCGAACACCGCTGCCGTATACGGTCTTCCGGTGTGGCATCCCCGATGGTCGCCCGTGCAAGCTTCCTGCTCTTTTCTGAGATCTCGAAGGCCTCTTTTGTTGTTGCCCCGAGGTCAGTATACGTATTTTCTATGGTATCCCCGTGGTGTAATGATTCCTTTGACATGGTCGCCCATCCTCCAGAGCCTGCTCTCACTGCCACCGATAATAACGGTGGAGTGCATATCCACTAGATCTTCCTTTCCTGGTGCTTCACCAAGCGTTGTAAGAATTACTTCTTCACCATCCCGGTATGCATTTTTTACAATCGCTACCGGGGTTTCTGGCGCATGATGTTCCTGGGCAATTCCAAGCGCCAATGACAGGTTATGGGGTCTTCCGCGGCTTTTCGGGTTGTAAAGGACCACGGGGACACCCATTGAAAATGCTGCTCTTAGCCGCTGTTCGATGACCGGCAGCGGCGTTAAGAGATCGGAGAGACTGATCACGCAGAAATCGCCGGAAAGCGGGGAACCGACGAGCGATGCCGCTGCATTGGCTGCCGTCACTCCCGGGATAATTCTCACGTCCACCTCGCTCCCGCTCCGTTCAAGCACTTCAAGGACAATGCTTGCCATCCCGTACACGCCCGGGTCTCCACCGCTCACCATCGCGACCACGTGATCGCGGGCGAGGTCGACGGCCTGCTGCGCACGTTCGACCTCTTTCCCCATGGAACTCCGGATGACCTCTTTCCCTTCAAGAAACGGTGCAAGGGCCAGAAGGTACGATGAATTTCCGATGATATATTCAGACGATTCGATGGCAGCTATCGCATCGTGGGTCATCTGACCCGGGGACCCAGGCCCAGTCCCCACAATATACAACACCCCCAGGTCAGCGTGCGATGGCAATGGTGACCCTACCCGACACTCGTTTTTTCATGACAAGCTCCCGTTTCCTCGAGACTGCCAGAGCCGCAGGTTCGGCGACCCCCGGCAGACCAATCCGACCGGCCGCAGAGGGGGATTCCAGAACCTGTGCCTTCATTGTCTCATCGTCGAGGAATATGAGGCATCCCCCAAGCATTTCAACCGCCTGGACGAGCCCCGTTTCTCCGATCTTCTTCTCTGTCGTGGCATATATCATCACCTCTTCAGGCAGAATACCGGAATCATCGAGTGCCTGGCGTACTGCAGTAACGACTTCATCACGGGTCACTCCCAGCCGGCACCCGAGACCAACGGTGTAAATCCCCGGGCGGGACAGGAATGAAACCCCGGGACCCGCCAGCACAACTGCCGGTCCCTGCACGGTATATACCCGTGTCCGGCTGTCCAGTATCCCTGCATTTACTTCACGGGTCGTATCCCTGTTCGCCACGTGACGCCCAAAACGGGTAGCAATTCCCTCAACCGATTCAAGTCCCTGTGTCTCGGTTGCCGTTGTGATAACCGGCTGGATACCAAGTGCAGCGAGCTCACGTGCAAGGTCGTTTGCCCCGTGGTGTCCTCCGACAAGAGGTATTGCATATGCCATGTCAGGGCTTACCACCACGACCGCCGGATCAGTCCACTTGTCAATTAGCAGGGGCGCAACTTTCCTCACTACGATCCCGGTCGACATGACGGCAACAATTCTCCTGTATTGGGCAAATGCCATGCTGAAGATGTCGGGTTCGTACCCGAGAAGATCGGCGTCCAGTTTATAGGCGATTCGCTCAGCAAGGTGTCCGAACCGTGCGAGTGAAATGACTACCGTGTCGCTCATGAATAGAGATGAGACCTCCATTCACCCCGGGTCCCCGGGTCAATTACCCCTCCTATGTAGAGGAGTGCGGAACGTTCGATCCCCTCCGCCCGGGCCTTTATGGCAATATCGGCCACCGTCCCCCTGACAATCTTCTGGTCGGGCCATGTTGCATGGTATACTACGGCTGCCGGTGTCCCGGGTGGGTGGGAGACTTTTGCGAGCACCTCCTCGAGTTGCTCCGTCCCAAGGAAGATGACCATGGTGGTCAGGTGGGAAGATAACTCGCGTATCTGGTCATGTTCCAGGGTTTTTCCTGCCGGCCTCGTAATAATTACACTCTCTGATACCCCTTTCAATGTCAGCTGGGCCTGTAATGCAGCCGCACCCCCGAACATCGAAGAGACCCCCGGGATTACATGCGTTGCGACCCCTTCGTGGTGAAGCAGTTCCATCTGTTCAACAATTGCGCCGTAGAGGGAGGGGTCACCTGAATGCAGCCGGACCACAATTTGGCCTGCTTTCGCCGGAACGACCATGGCAGGGACCAACTGTTCGAGCGACATCCCCCAGCTGTCAAGTTTTACCGGTGCCGGGGATATTGATACGAGGGCCGGGTTCACGAGCGAACCTGCGTAGATGAGGACATCGGCACTTAAAAGCAGGTTCTGCCCCTTTACCGTGATCAGTTCCGGGTCACCGGGCCCCGCACCCACAAAGTATACTGCTGGCATGCCCATACTTCACCGCCCTGCATACAGGATGCTTAAGTAATCACTCTTTTCCGGGATTTCATCCCCACGGCAGACCCGCATATCAGGCAGGAACATCCGCTCCACAAGGACAAATTCACTGTATCCTTCGTCTCTCAGGGTTTTTACCATCTCTCT
>JBAXMF010000148.1:0-5961 GCA_037134435.1 Methanomicrobiales archaeon
GCCTGCACGATCTCATATTCGGCCGGGCTCTTATTGCGCATACGTCACCGATGACAGGGCAGGCATTCGCACAGGAAGCGGCATTTATCAAATTCCATGAGGCGGTATAATGTCAGAACCATATATTCCGCAACCAGGCCGGCGGGTATCCATCTGTGAGATGCAACAGATACACAGCACAGGAAAAGACGGCGGCGAACAGACAGCGCCGACTTATGCCATTCTTCCGAACGGTGAAAAGGCATACCGATTTTTCTGGATTGGTGTTCTTACCGATACAAAGAAGGATGAAAAGGGCGGGATTACGGGCTCTTTATCAGATCCAACAGGGCTATTGAGAATGAAGGTGCACCCACTATATCAAACAAAGGCGTATGCTGCCTTATCTTCAATCGTTGCGCCTTGTTTTATCGCCGTTTCCGGGAAAGTAAATATATTTGTTCCACCGGACGCAAAAGACGGAGATCGGTTCATCTCACTGAAGCCTGATGATCTGGCAGAAGCTACCAGGATAGATCGGTTACTATGGACGCGTGAAACCCTGCAAGCGACAGATAACCGGTATCCAGAGGTGCCGGAGTGGTGGAACGCAGAACGGCAAAGACTGGTAACTCTGATTGACGAGGAATCACAAAAGGCGGCGGTGCCGGCATGAGCCGTCAGAAATACCCACCTGAAGATAACGAAATCGTTTCGGTGCTCATCGAACGGATAGAAAAATCTCTTGTTGGTGAATATCCATGGGAGGCGGTGGTGGATAAAATTGAGCAAATCGGGGCTCAGAGAAACGACATCCGCGATCAGGTAAACGCATATGCGCGACGGAACCTGACTCCATGGCAGTATTTTTCAATCTTCGGGGCCATGCCACGGTCATCGAGGGTATGGGGCGATTGCTATTGAGCGCAATCGCAGACGCCACGAATCCACTCTCTGAAAGAATACCCGCTCAACTCATGCGCGAGGATCTCCGGTTCATACGCATACCACGAGGATCGAAGGGCGGCAAAGATGAAAACGAGGTAGGATGGAACAGGGATAAAAATTATCCCTGGAACAACCCGGCACTTCATTTCTTTCTTCATGAGAGTTGGAATTACGGCGTATTTCCGGCATCCGGATCGCCCGTGGTGATCATCGACGTTGACGAATACCAGGCACTTTACGATATTGGCGCCTTGACTGGTATCGACGGTGAAACCTTCACGGTAGAATCTGGCAGTAGCACGTCAGAGAGGCGGAAGTATCATATTTACCTGGAATGCCAGGGACTTGAAGGAAAAACGGTTCTGTTTGGCCCTGATGATCTTCACCTGGGCGAACTATTCGCACAGCATCCAGAAAAAGGAAAAGGGTATGTTATCGGGCCCGGATCGGTGCATCCGTCCGGGAATCGTTACGTGGTTGCGGTTGACTCACCGATATTGAAGATCACACAAGATCAATTATTTGAGATTCTTCTATCGAAAGTCAATACTTCCGAGAATAACGAACCGGAACCACAAACAATCAGGCGGCCGGGTACTCAGTACCGGAACCAGTACCGAACACTTACCGAAACATTGAATCTTGATATATCGGTATGCCGTCCCGATAATGCCAGGCGTTCGGGCAATGAGATAGTAGGTGCAAACCCGGTACACGGATCCACGAGTGGAACCAACTTTTCAGCGAACAGTCAGAAAAACACTTGGCATTGTTGGCGGTGCAGCTCAGGCGGGGATCCGTTACTATGGATCGCGGTGGAAAGCGGGATCATCAGATGTGATGAGGCCCGGCCCGGTGCACTCAAAGACCGCGAGAAGATGGAAGCGCTCACGCAGGAATTGATTAAACGTGGGTATCCCGTTACTCGCGAACCAAAATCGAAGCCGATCGAAGTATCAAAACCCGGAATTGTTGCGGGTGGTGACATTGAAAATGAACCGTCTTCTTCACTCTCGTCTATCTCTTCAGTCACTGTTAATCAGATTGAAGGACTTCAATTAGAGAAGTCAAAGAATCGTTACACCAATGAAGCCCGTAAAACCACACTGATAACCTATATCCGGTATGCTTACCGAACGGCAAAGGGACGGGATAAACAGGCTTCAGCGCTTGATAAAGCGGTATCATTCAACCTGAAGAGATGTGATCCACCACTCACCACGGATGAATTAAAGGGCCTGTTTGATCGTGCCATATCAGACCTGATCACCCTGGGCGCCCTTGGTGCCGTGGATGAATCAGAGATCATTATCGAAGATGAAGAAATCCACACTGAAGCGTTAACTATCCTAACAACCGGCGATCCAATCAAAACCTTCAGCGATACTTTTTCGACACTTCATAGTGGTGATGGTGAGATCGGAAAGGTGTTCCTGTGTTCCTGGGCGGTTCAATGCGCAACCACAACCACCGGAATACAACCGGGATTAGACGGCCGGAAAGGTAGCGGGAAGACGTCAGGCGCACGAGCGGCGATCCACCTGTACCCACAAGAGTACGTGTTTGATACTTCATTCAGTAACAAGGCGTTATTTTATGACAAGCGGATCCAGCCCGGTTGCGTGGTGTTCAGTGATGATACCACCTTACCGGCCGAACTTGCGACCACGATCAAACGGGCAATGTCGAAATTCCAGACGGGTACCGAACACCTGACAGTTGAAAAGACTGATACCGGGACCATCCAATCAAAGCGCGTGAAGATACCCGAACGGGTGACATTCATCTTCACGGCAGTTTATGATAGCGGAGATGATGAAATATTGGATCGGCAATACCGGTTATCATTGGCACCCGACGCGGCGGCCGGAGAGCGGTTCACGCAGTTCTTAAAGGACCGGATGAAGAGCGGGCGGGAAGAATACCCTATCACACGTGAAGTCCGGGTATGCCGTGAGATGTTGCGGATTATGAAGTCTCAATTATTCCGTGTAAAAATTCCGTTTAGTGATGATATTATCTTTTCAGATACGGACGCGAGACGCGATATGATCATGTTATTTGACTTCATCCAGGCGTCGGCGGTGATCCATTCCATCCAGCGCGAACAGGTGGAAGAGAACGGCATTATCGACCTTACCGCAACCACTGATGATTTTAATACGGCGTCTGAAATTTTCAAAGCAAGTGAAAATACCAGGTTGTTCAGGTTAAGCAAGGATGAGCGGGCCCTATTAGACTGGTTAGCCGATCACAGTAAGTTGGAAGGCATCACCGAAACGGATATAATCAAAAAATGGGGTGCAGAGGCTGGATACAACCGGATGAGGATCCGGCGCCTGTTGTACGGAGAGGATGACAAGGCCGGGCTGGTAAACAAAGTGCCGAGACTCTACATTGAAAAACAGTCAATTCCAAGCGACAGTGACCATTTCAGGCGGACGCAATGCAATGTAATTTTCTGTCCGGCAACGCTGAAGAGTAATCTTTTCACACATTCGACGTTTGTAAGTTTAAAAAATACAGGCGGTGAATCATGAAGGCATCGAAGGCGATCCTGTATTCAACGTCGGGCTTTCTCGTGGTGATCTGGTTATCATCCTTCATCATTTCTTACGTCTCGCTGGTAGCGGTTGCGACGGCCGGCGGGCTTACCTATCCGTGGGTTTGGTTATGGCCCTTACTGCTTGATGCCTTCATGTGTATCGGCTCGCTTGATGTTATTCGCCGTGAATTGAACAGTGAACCCACAACGATCGCCTGGGCCGTGGTGATTGGTGTTACTCTGGTATCAACAGGCTTCAACATCACGAGAGCTGATCCAAGCGTCTTATCCTGGGCGGTTCATGCACTTGCGCCGGTTGTGTGTTTCCTATCGTTTGAAGTTGAAATGGGCGTACTTCGATCATACTTCCGCCAAATTGACAAAATTTCTGAAAGTGAAAGTTCTGACAAAATTGAAAAGATTGACAAAAAATTTGTCAATAATTTTGTCAAAGATTTTGTCAAGAGTGGTGAAAAGTTTGTCAATAATTTTGTCAAGCCTGACAAAGAATGTGTTGACAAAATTGACAAAAAGTTTGTCAACATTGACAAAATTGACAAAATCGTCAATGATGAAACCGGGCTCGATGTACCCGTAATCACAACAGATAGCCGACGAAGCACCCGGAAAGATATTGCCAACTATTACCGGGAACACCCGGAAGCTGGTTATGCTGAAGTTGGAAAGGCCGTCGGGGTTTCGCGTCAGGTTGTCAGGTATCATGTAAAAAATTTGTCAACGTTGACAAAAGTGACAAAATTGACAAAATCAAAACCGTTGACAAAATCTTTGACAAAATTGACAAAATTATCAGGCCCGTTGAATGTGTCAGGAGAGATCATCCCATGAACGAAATTGAAGATATAGCCGATTCAGACAGCGAAATAACGCCTGTAGAATGGCCAAGGTTTGAAGAAAAATTTTCAAGCGTTCGACGCATGGACCGCGACGAAATATTAATCTTAACTTCCGACCTGATCGCCCGTCTGCATAGCCGGACGTGTTGTAACCGATTCATAGAGCGCGACGGTGACAGAACGAAGGTAAGTTATGCCAGGGCCCTGATTGCAGGTATCAGCGCTTATGCTGCTTTATTGAAGGACGAAGAGATCGAGGAGCTGAAACGCAGAATAGAAAGTCTGGAAAGAGTTAAGGGAGTGGCCAAAGAATGACCGTGACCGTAGGAACACTCCAAAAGAATGTTGAGGTGCAGTATAGCGCACTTTCACCGATTGAAAAGGCCCGGTGGTTTAGCCAGGAAGTAATTGATGTCGGCAAGTGTGAAGCACGAGGCGGCGATATTACCGGCAGGGAAGAGGCGATTAAAGATTTCATAAAGAAGTATGTGAATAATCTCAGCGATTGGGACTATGCCTGCTATTTCCGGGAGTTGAACAATCTTGATATCAAGTATTGGGCCAATGCCTATTTCACAGCGGCCATTAACGGATTCATTCGTGAAGAAGCCCTAATTTCAATGTTGGTACTTTACAAAACAGACAAGTTAGTACGTGACCTGATAGAGTGGAAAAAAGGCAAGGCCGATTATCTCAGGGAAGATATTGACACTGCAAAAGAGCACCTTGCAGGATATAAAACCCGTAGAAACGAGATTAACGCAGAAATACAGGCAACACTGGAAGCGCCGTTTTGGGACACCTGGAGTATTCCAAGGCCGACCGGTAAACCAGTATTTGACCAGGATTATTATAACCTGATTGATGACCTGGAAAAAGATATTCTGGAATACGAGAAACGGCCGGCAAAACCCAAACCGATTACCAGGACACGGAAAATAAAAAAGATCGATTCAATCGATCCACCCGTTAACACCAACGCGGGCCCGGTTCAATAAAAAAACTCTATTTGAAAAAGTTGAATCGATCCATAGCGGACCATTTTTCATATTTTTGAAGCATATTGAAGCATTTTTTACCGGGCATACCCGTGTATTTCCCTTTAATTGAATATCGCAGCTCGTGGTAGCATATTTCCAGAACTTCAAATATTTCGATAGGAGCCGGGCAACATGTAAGTTATAATATTATAACCTACATCCGGCCCGGACGATAACCGCAAAGTGCCGATCGGATGTATAAAAAATGGTTAATTCTATTCACGGAAGTGAAATATCATCCCTGGTGATGGCTATAACAATCAAAGCACATATCCTGATCGGTTTCTTTTTCTGCACGCGTTAACCGTTCGCCACAATCAGAACACTTGCCTTTATTCTCTTCTTCTTCGCGTTCGTGATCTTCAATTTGGATACGTTTCATCATTCCCATTTACTCACCTCCGGTTGGTTCGATTGGTTCTAAGAGAATCGCGGCAACTCTTTTACCCGCCCATTTCGCGGGTATGTATAGATAACCACTATTCCCGGATTTTCCGGCGGTTTTCTCTATCATCTCATATCCGTTTATTGTTATTTGCCTAGCATCCATGATTACAATACATTGTATGAGTAAATATATATAGTTATACAC
>JBAXMF010000149.1:0-5926 GCA_037134435.1 Methanomicrobiales archaeon
GACGGCAACAATATCCAGGAAGGGGTAAGGGAGGTAATCAGGGATAGTTTTTCTGGAATCGTAGACGAACTTGAGGTGATGACGACAGATTCACATGTTGTGAACACGATATCGGGTAATAATCCCGTAGGCCTCCGTATACCCGTTGAATCTCTTGTCCCCCTTGTTGAGAAGGCACTGAAAGAGGCACTAGCCGATATGGCAGAAGCAGAGGTGGCAGGGAGTACTGTTGAGTGTGAAAAAATTGTCATATTCGGATCGCAGCGTATTGCCCAGCTTGCAGGTGCTGTAAATGCCATGCTCTCCCTGATTGGACCCGTTAGTATCGCTCTGTTATTGCTTGCGTTCCTCCTGTCACTTATTGCGTATCTCGTGATTACCTGAATTATTCACCCGCCACCTGCATTTTTTACATCCTGTTGGAACATTTAGCCCAGTCCTTTCGGGCCAGGATAGCACATTCAATGTGGTCCTGCCATATTTTTTACATTTTATGTATCGCCTGAATATTGCGTAAAATTCGTGTCTGACGCCATATTTTAGTGCAATGCAGATCATATATCTATAAGGTAAGCATGATGAAGCCAGTGGTCTCGGGTTCGTACACGAAGGTTGAAACTTTGAAACGGAGCGGAGAAGGCATAGTTTTCGAAATGTGTGATTTGCGTTTTTACCTGATGAAATCGGATTATGTCCTTCTTTCAACTGGCCAGTCAGCAGGTCTTGTCAATGACTCAGGTGAGGAGGAAGGATGCGCATGGCTCTCCCCGGTACGAGAGACGAAGAAGAAAGACCTCGTATCCAATCTTCATGGCAGAATTTATGTGGTTAGCTGGCGTGAAGTACAACGGATCATGAACGGGCATCTCCACCTCGCGAAGGTACTTGAATATTCAGGTGAAAGAAAGGGCAAGGGATATCCCCCGCAATTCCAGTAGTAAAAAAATAATCATATTGAGAATAGGAAATCAGGAGATAATTTCCTGTTCCCGGTATTCTGGAACACAATAGTAATCGGAGGACTTCATGGAAAATCCCGGGCACCACCTGCAGCGGATAGAGATAAGCGGCTCAACACTCTGGCTCCATTATTTCGAACGCGCACTGTTCTCATTTGATCTGGATCGCAGGGAGTTTCAACGGGAAAGTCCCCCATTTATGAGTGCGGTGGATGATTTTTTTCTCCTGCCCGACGGACGTGTTCTCGTTGCAATGGAGAAAGGTGATGTCTGGGTCAATAGTTATGGGGAATGGGAATTTTTAACTGATATACCATTTGCCGGACTTGCCAAAGATATAACACTGACACCACCTCCCCGTGTGAACAGGCCGGGGTTCGGGATGGCCCCTTCGAAAGAAAGGACTTACCGATTGATTATCCAGGGAGATGAAATCGTGGTATTGTCGCCTTTCAATATTTACCGTTTTTCTCTTGATTCGGGAGAATGGTTAGTCACGCCACTGAGCGAATGGCTTTTTGATGCGGTGCAGATTTCGATGGCTACCGGACCCGGACATTCAATTTATACCGGATTCAACCGGGGAGAACTTCCTGGAGGGCTGAAGATGATTGCCGGTGACACAGGCCGGATAGTGACCGTGGACGGGCGTCAGCCCGTTACTGGTATTGTACCTGATCCATGTATGAATGGTGGCCTGGTGGTTTCGGCGGGTTGCTGTCACCGCTCCCTGGACTTTGGGGGATTATACCACGTTTACGGGGAGAGAATGGACCCATTTTATCTTGAATCGGCGATCTTTGACCTTAAGTTATCGGCGAATTCTTTGGTCGCAGCAGGGAAAAATTTCTTCCACCACTATGATGGGAGCAGGATCCTTTCAGAACCAACTGGGGAATTTTCAAAAATTGAAGGCCTGGCATGTTCGGACCTCTCAAAAAACATATTTCAGGTCTGTACTGATATTAATGTGATGGTATCCGGATCCGGTCACACACCTCTCCTCGCAGTCCGCAAAAATTAAATTTATATATTTATCCAGAATTTCTGCCAGGCCTGCAATTGGTAATAATCGCCAGGTCCCGGTACCGTTGCGAAGTAACAGGTAATTATGATGCGTTGCAGACCCTAGTGAATCCAGGTGGATAACGCGATCACATCATACTCTGGTGCAAGGAATGCGAAAAAACGACCGGGACAACCCGGATAAGTGTGGATTGGTTGAAAAAAGATCAGGATGACTGTGCAGCCATCTCGATATCTTCTTCTTTCAGCGTCTTCCTTCCTGCGTGGAGCGCAAGCTTATTTGCCTCTTTGGTGAGGTGTGCAATATATTTTTCAGTCTTCTTTACGAGTGCTGCTGCTGCATCACTGCCGACTCTTTCGGCTCCGTTCGCCTTCGCAATTCTAACAACTGCCGCAATAGGTAAATCTGCCATTCTAAATACCTCAATTAGTAAATATAATATTAAGTATTTATACGTATCGTATGTTTGTCCTGTTTTATGGGGTCAAACAGAGATTGGGGTGATAACTAATCCTGTTCATCCATCACTTCATGTGGTAAATACATTATGGTCGTACCTAATTGTTACTCCCCACTGACGCCCATAGACTTTTATAATTACCAGATATTGGTCGTAAATATACTATCTAACCAATTTTAATTGAGATTATTAATATTTTACAACCCACGTCACCCGGAATGGTAACCATAAAATGTTTTACAGCGATGATCTATCGTTTCATGCGCTCATTGAAGTGTATCTTGAAATTAAACGAATACCAGAAATCCGAATAGATTTCCGGGGACGATATCAGGGCCAGGTCCGTCTTTTATCCAGAAGAAAAATATCCGAAGATTTGCCTAGATTCCAAAATAAAGCCTGTTCTCCTGTGTTATTTATCTTTTGAGTAACTGGATACCGGGTTACCACCAGGGACTTAAGATGTGGAATGACTAAATGAATGTATTTCAAACATTATTGTGATGGTACCCGTGACAAGTCCTGGTGGTTGTGACAATGCCCGAAAAAATTAATGAATTGTATTCAGTGTTCGACCAGTTGATCGACAAAGACAGGGGGTCCCTTACAGAATCTGTCCGTAGTATCGTAGCAATAAGGAGCGTCGCAGGAGACCCCCGGGAAGGGAAACCATTTGGGCAGGGTCCGGCTGCGGCACTCCAGGCAGCTCTTGATATTGCAGAGAGTATGGGATTTTTCACCCGGAATCTGGATAATTTTGTAGGTTTTGTGGAATATGGCCAAGGAGAAGAGTACATCGCAGTCCTCGGTCACCTTGATACGGTTCCTGAAGGGGATCACTGGACATTCCCACCTTTTAGTGGCAGCGTACATGAAGGTAGAATATATGGCAGGGGAGTCCTTGACGATAAAGGGCCCATCCTTTCAGCATTATATAGTCTTAAGGCGATACGGGACAGTGGCGTGGCACTCACCAGACGTATCAGGATCATTTTTGGAACGGACGAAGAGACTGGGGACCACGATATTGCACACTACCTGTTGAAAGAAAAAGCACCGGTCTGCGGTTTCACCCCTGATTCGGATTTCCCTGTTGTATTTGCAGAGAAGGGAATTCTCCAGGTCAATCTTACGAAACATTTTTTGTTTGAGGGTATTAATCCCAGCAATGACGTCCTCGTCTCGTTCAATGGCGGGGACGCTGTCAACATGGTACCGGACCGGGCTTCAGCGGAAATCAGGACCCGGAATCCCCTTGATATCATCCGGAACTGTGAAGAGTTTGCATTGGAATCCGGGTTTTCGGTATCTGCAAAGCTGAATGGTGACCTCGTAATCATCCGGTCTGATGGAGTTGCATCCCATGCATCCAGGCCTCATCTTGGCAAAAATGCGGTCATGCAGGCTATTGCTTTTCTTTCGACGCTGCAGTTTAATCCAGCAGAAGTCCAGGTGACGATCAGGTCCCTGCAGAAAACGATCGGGATGGAGACAACGGGTGAATTACTCGGCCTTGGTCTTGCTGATAAACCATCAGGGCACCTCACCCTGAATGCCGGTGTGGTACGCTATTCGGGACAGGCCTTCATTCTGTCTGTTGATATCAGGTACCCGGTAACTGAAACCTTTGACCACGTTATGGAACTTATCCAAAAGATGGTGAAAGACCTGGGTGTCCACACTATTGTACAGAAACATCAGCCGCCACTTTATTACCCGCCGGAATCGGATCTTATCAGGGTCCTATCGACCGTTTACCATGAGGCAACAGGCGATTCCGGTAACCCTGTCGCAATAGGGGGCGGTACATACGCACGAAGGCTACCCAATATCGTCGCTTTTGGCCCATATTTCCCCGGGAAGGCCAATAATATTCACGCCGCGGATGAATCGATCGGGTGTGACGAACTTGTAATAATTACGAAGATCTATGCACGGGCGATGTATACCCTCGCAAAATAGAGATCATTCCAAAAATACAGGCCGTCCAAAATGTAATTCCAGATTTCAAATTACACAACAATCCGTTATGGTGTATCTCAATCTTTTTTGCCCTACCCGCCACACGATAGGTTGACATGAAAGTGACCTTCCTGGGGACCAACGGCTGGTATGATACCGTTACAGGAAATACCTGTTCGGTGCTAATCCAGTCTGAAAAATTCGATATTATTCTTGATGCTGGTAATGGTATCGCCAAGGTAGATCGCTATATAACACAGGATAAACCTGTTTACCTGTTTATCAGCCACTTCCACCTGGACCATATCACAGGGCTTCACACACTGGTGAAATTTAATTTTAGGAAAGGACTCAATATCTGTGGGCAACCAGGAACCGAAGAAGTCCTCAAATCGCTTGTCAGAGAACCGTTTACGGTACCATTTGCAAAATTGCCTTACCAGGTAAATTTCATTGAATTGTCAGAAGGCAGGCATAATGATCCTTTTCCAATTGAATGCCGGTTACTGCTGCATCCCGTACCCTGTTTCGGGTACCGGCTGGTTATTGATAACAAGATTATCACGTATTGCACTGACACAGGGTTCTGTGAGAATGCAGTCCTTCTCGGACAGGATGCTAATTTACTCATTACTGAATGCGGTTTATTACCGGGACAGCAAAGCCCAGGGTGGCCGCACCTCAACCCAGAAACCGCGATCATGATTGCAAAAGAATCAGATGCCAAAAGGCTGGCATTGATGCATTTTGGTGCTGAAGTCTACAAGTCTTCCGATGACCGGGGGAGGATCAAGGAACAATTTGAACCCTCTTTTCCGGGGCTAATCGTTGCCAGCGATGACCTCAGTATTGAATTATAGTAGGAAATAGATGTATTTTTCCTGGATTCATACCTCAAAAATTATGAGTCGTATGTTAATGAGGTAGGAAAACGGGGCAGGTACAGGAACACAAAACAATGAGAATTTCCCCAAACCGTTGGAAAAATCAAGGTCGCCCCTGGATTCGGTACGAGGTAGTTGTGGGAAAAAGGGGGGTGGATCGGATTTTCAGAGGATCTCCAGGGCAACTAACTCTTCAATTTCCTGTTCCTCTGCATCATCATCCATTTCCTGCTCTGTTTTTTTCTTTTCGGGTCCTGTATTTTCTTTCCTGGACAACCAGCACATGGGTCTTCACCAACCAGACTATCCCCCGGAAATCTCTTGAAGGTAACTGATGTGCACCATTTCATGCCTGTATTTTTGAAAGAAAGAAAAGATTTAGAATAATGAATAACGTTATTCGAGAATGTCTAACGAATGGCAAACTCTTGGACCTTGACTTGTTAAAATTCGGAAGGATCAGTGGATCAATTATCGGCCTCTCATGACCCCGATCACCCATTTTCTCCATCCCAAACCTCCAATTCTTCAAATACCTATAAATCCTCATCTTTCAAAAATAGCTTATTGCAATGGCTCAATATTCATGGCACGGCGAATCTGTCCTTCATCCAGCCACCTCGATGAGTAATTC
>JBAXMF010000150.1:0-5896 GCA_037134435.1 Methanomicrobiales archaeon
GGTTACATGGAAGCACTCACTGACCCGAGCTATTTCGGACAACTGCTCCTTTTCACCTACCCGCTCATCGGTAATTATGGCGTTGACCTCCAGAATTTCCAGGCTAAAAAAACATGGGCACTTGGTTGTATTGCCCGTGAAATATGTACTGCACCGTCTACCGGTATACCCATGCTCCGCTATTTTGAGGATAATGGTCTGCTCGGGATGAGTGGTATCGATACACGAATGCTTACTATCAAGACCCGGGTGATGGGCACGCTCAGGGCTGCCCTGGTTGTGGGGGATGATAATGGTGAATATGCTGTGGAGCGTGCAACAACCGCCCCGCAGTTATCAGACGAAGACCTCATCCCTGCGGTCTCCTGTAAAGGACCATATCGTGTGGAGGGCCGGGGAAAACGTATTGCGGTAATTGATCTTGGGATAAAGAAAAATATGGTGATCAGCCTGCGGAAACGTGATGCGGACCTGTATGTATACCCGTATAACGCCTGTGCATCCGATATTCTTGAGTGCAAACCGGACGCACTTTTTATCAGCAACGGCCCCGGGGACCCCATGCATGCGACCCATGCAATCCAATGCGTGAAGGATCTGGCAGGTAACCTCCCAATTTTTGGGATCTGCATGGGTAACCAGGTCTGTGGCCTTGCCCTTGGTGCAAAAACCTACAAAATGAAATTCGGGCACAGGGGGACAAATCAGCCGGTCAGGAACAGTGACGGGAAAATCTTTATCACGACTCAGAACCACGGGTACGCCGTTGCGGCAGATACCCTCCCTGAAGGGTGCAGGGTCTCATTTGAAAATGTGAATGACGGGACACTGGAAGGATTTACGAACCCTGATCTCAACGTGACCACCGTGCAATTCCATCCCGAAGCGCATGGAGGCCCACGGGATACGGAGGCCTTCTTTTTTGATTCAATGTTCCGGAGGATCTCCTGATGCCCCGGCTCCCGCATATTAAAAAAGTGCTCCTGATTGGCTCCGGGCCAATCCAGATCGGACAGGCCGCCGAATTTGACTTTTCCGGTTCCCAGGCCTGCCGAGCCCTGCGTGAAGAGGGGGTAAAGGTAGTCCTTGTAAATTCCAACCCGGCCACCATCCAGACCGACCCCGATATGGCAGATGAGGTCTACATCGAGCCGCTCAGGGCGGATATTATTGCAAAAATTATCGAAAAAGAGCGGCCTGATGGAATTCTTTCCGGGATGGGTGGGCAGACCGGGCTGAATATGACCGCGGAACTCGCTGAACGGGGTGCATTAAAAAATGTTGAAATCCTTGGGACCCCCCTTGAAGCGATTTACCAGGGAGAAGATCGCGAAAAATTCCGCGACCTGATGAAAAAGATCGGTGAACCCGTCCCCATCAGTTATATTCTCAATGATATCAGGCAGATCGATGAAGCGTTAAATTATGTTGGGCTTCCGGCAATTATCCGGCCCGCTTATACGTTAGGTGGTGCAGGTGGTGGAATAGCACAGACGAAGGAAGAACTCATCAGGATCACAGAATCAGGGCTAAACCGGTCGAGAATCCGCCAGGTACTGGTTGAGCAGAGTGTCCAGGGTTGGAAGGAAATTGAATTTGAAGTGATGAGGGACGCATCTGATACCTGTGTGATCATCTGTGGGATGGAAAATGTTGACCCGATGGGCATTCATACGGGGGAAAGTGTCGTCGTTGCCCCGATCCTCACGCTCAGGGATGATGAATTCCAGATGATGCGTTCGGCTGCAATAAAGATTATCCGTGCACTCAATGTCCAGGGCGGTTGCAATATACAGTTTGCATTTAAAGATGGCGATTACCGGGTGATTGAAGTAAATCCCCGTGTTTCCCGTTCATCGGCACTCGCCTCAAAGGCGACAGGGTACCCGATAGCCCGCGTTGCTGCGAAAATTGCTATTGGTCTCCGGCTCGATGAGATCACGAACAGTGTCACCGGATGTACGAAGGCTTCATTCGAACCGTCCATTGATTATGTCGTTGTCAAAGTGCCACGGTGGCCATTTGATAAGTTCAAGAGTGCTGACCGGACCCTCACGACTGCCATGAAAAGTACCGGGGAAGTAATGGCAATTGGTCGGACCATTGAAGAGGCATTTAAAAAAGCCCTCCGGTCAGTAGATACCGATGTAACCATTCACTCGAACCCGAGTGAGATCCGGATGATCCTCTCCCGCCCGACGGATGAACGGTTCGTATGCCTGTTCGATGCATTCCGCCAGGGTTTTTCCGTGGAAGAAATTTTCAACTTAACAAAAATCACCCCTTTTTTCCTTGAAAAAATCAAACATATTGTAACGATTGAGCAGGACCTGGCAGTGAATGCAACCCCAGATGACATATTGAGTGCAAAAAAGTATGGTTTCTCAAACAATGAACTCAAAGAACTGACGGGAAAGAGCTGGAAGGAGATTGAAAAAATTACCGGTGCCCCGACCTACAAGATGGTCGATACGTGTGCCGCAGAATTCCCAGCCGTTACCCCGTATTTCTATTCAACGTGGGATACTGAGAGCGAGATAGTTCCTGATACGAAACAGAAAGTGCTGATCATTGGTTCCGGACCGATCCGGATCGGGCAGGGGATAGAATTTGATTACTGCACGGTCCACGCAGTGATGGCCCTCCGTGAGGCGGGTGTTATTGTCCATATCGTCAACAACAACCCTGAGACGGTTTCTACTGATTCCGATACATCAGACCGTCTGTTCTTTGAGCCGATGCAGCTGGAAGATATCATGAATATTCTCAAATCCGACAATTATTATGGTGTTATGGTCCAGTTCGGTGGACAGAATTCTGTTAATCTCGCAGTCCCAATCGAAAAAGAATTAAAGCGGCTTAAACTTGCTACAAAAATTCTCGGCACTTCCCCCGATGCAATGGATATCGCAGAAAACCGTGACCGGTTCAGCCTGCTCCTTGATAAACTGGACATACCTGCCCCTCCCAATTCTTCAGCTTTTTCTGTAGAAGAGGCCCACGCAAAAGCAAAAAAAATCGGGTATCCCGTGCTTGTGCGTCCGTCTTATGTCCTTGGGGGAAGAGCGATGGAAATTGTCCACGATGAGACTGAACTTGATGTGTACATGAAAGAAGCGGTCAGGGTCAGCCGGAACCATCCCGTGCTAATCGACTCGTTCCTGCAGAATGCAATTGAACTGGATGTCGATGCAGTCTGCGATGGTAGCGAGGTGCTTATCGGCGGCATCATGGAGCATATTGAGGAGGCCGGAGTCCATAGTGGTGATTCGGCCTGCGTAATCCCGACCCAGTCCCTTTCAAAGTCTGTCCTCTCACGGGTACGGGATTATACCCGGAAAATCGCGCTGGGTCTGGGCGTGGTCGGGATGGTAAACCTCCAACTGGCCGTTAAAAATGATATCGTCTATGTCCTCGAGGCAAACCCGAGGGCCAGCAGGACAGTCCCGTTTGTTTCCAAGGCAACCGGTATCCCCCTGGCAAAAATTGCAGCCAAAACGATGATGGGGAAGAAACTGTCAGAACTTGGTTACAAGGAGCGGGACATAAAACACGTCGCGGTGAAAGAAGTCCTCCTCCCGTTTAACAAGTTGCCTGGTGTTGATACGGTCCTCGGTCCCGAAATGAAGAGTACTGGCGAGGTGATGGGGATTGATTACGATTTCGGTCGTGCCTATTACAAGGCCAGTATATCTGCAGATAATGAACTCCCAATGAAGGGAAATGTATTCATCTCCGTATCAAACGAGCAAAAAGATGAAGTAATTGCCATATCAAGGAAATTAAAAGGTCTTGGCCTGACCCTGTACGGTACGTCGGGGACTGTTGAATACCTGACACAGGCAGGCATTGAAACCAACCTTGTCCGGAAGGTGCAGGAAGGGTCACCAAACGTGATAGACCTGCTCAGGAGGGGTGAGATCCGCCTCATTATCAATACGCCGAAAGGAAAGCAGTCAAGGCAGGACCATTACCAGATCATGAGGGCCGCGGTTGATTATGCCGTCCCCTACATTACCACCCTCCAGGCGGCGAAAGCCGCAGCGCTTGCGATCGACGCGATGAAAAAGGAGAAGATCACGCTCGAACCTATCAGTCATTATATCGGAGTGTAATTCTATGGGAAAAGGAACAGTTGTACTGGCATACAGTGGTGGGCTTGACACCTCGATCTGTATTCCACTCCTGCGGGAGGACTATCACTATGACCGGGTTGTTACGGTTGCCGTCAACGTAGGCCAGCGGGATGAAGAGATTGCAGTAGCCACGGAAAAAGGCGAACGGTTTGCGGATAAGCACTATACCATTGATGCCCGTGAGAAATTTGTTCACGGGTACCTTTTCCCGGCGATAAAAGCCAACGGTTCATACGAGGGGTACCCGATGGGGACTTCTCTGGCACGCCCCCTGATCGCCGACGAAGTTGTTGCTATTGCACGAAAGACCGGTGCAACGGCGATCGGGCATGGCTGCACGGGAAAAGGGAATGACCAGCTCCGGTTTGACTTCATCATCAGGGCTGCCGGCCTTGAGGTCATTGCCCCCATCAGGGAGAAGAATCTCACGCGCGACTGGGAGATCGAATATGCAACGAAACATAATATCCCGGTGCCGGTCGCGAAAGATAAGCCCTGGAGTATGGACGAGAACTGCTGGAGCCGGAGTATTGAAGGCGGGAAACTCGAAGACCCTTCGTACCATACGCCTGAAGAGATTTACCTCTGGACTGTTGCCCCGGAGAAAGCACCCGATTCAACTGAAACGGTAACGATAGAGTTTGAAATGGGGGTCCCGGTTGCCCTTAACGGGACCCGGATGGAAGGGTATGACCTTATCCAGAAACTGAACCTGGTAGCGGGGAAAAACGGGATAGGCCGGAACGATATGATCGAAGACCGGATTCTCGGGCTGAAAGCAAGAGAGGTCTATGAACACCCTGCCGCAAGTGTCCTCCTCTTCGCCCACCATGACCTCGAACGGCTCGTACTTACCCGTGCGGAACTCCAGTTCAAACAGATGGTCGATGAGAAATGGTCTGAACTGGCTTATATGGGCCTTGTCCATGACCCCCTGTTTCACGACCTGAATGCATTTATCGATTCATCGCAGGAACGCGTAAACGGTATTGTTGAACTTGCCCTCTATAAAGGCAGTATCCGTGTATTAGGCAGGTCCTCGCCGGATGGGATATATTCTGATGACCTGGTCTCGTTCGACAGCAGTTCGATTGACCAGTGTCATGCTATCGGGGTGTCCCATTATTATGGCATGCAGGCACGCCTGGTAATGCAGAAAAAACAGGCACGTCTCGCCAAAAAATAGGGTACCATTTTTTTACTCAGGGTAGTTAAAATCGAGGTTGATTACCAGTCCGTTTCTTCCTTGAAACGTGAATGTTAAACCCGATGTCAAGGGGGTGGGTTTTGTACCTGGTAGGGGACCGCATAGAATGAAAGAAACTATAAGGGTTAAACAGAAAAAATTTTTAAATTGGTTACCCTTGTTTAAAAATGCCCATAGTCAAAGCACTTTTTTCCCGGCATCAGGCCCGGGTGCACAGCTGAACGCCTCAGTGACCTTCATCACCAGGAGAGATTTCGCCGGGAGGCCCGGTTTCTTCTCGTGGACCATGGCCTTCATTTTTTCATAGTCCGTTCCACTTGTCTGTACCTCAACGATCCCCTTTACCTGGAAACACTTCTTGCTATCAGGATCATACATAGAGATTGCTACTGAAGGATTTTCCAATACATTGGCTAGCGTTTTATTCATGAAATTATCCGCCATCCATATCGTGTCATCATGGATGAGGACGACGAATGCGATTGGAGCAACGTTTGGAACCCCCGCCTTCGACGATGTTGCGACCGGAAACAGCTTGACTTTTCCAAAAGTC
>JBAXMF010000151.1:0-5883 GCA_037134435.1 Methanomicrobiales archaeon
ATCGTGAGGTAGATATCGTCCCTCCACCGTGCCACAACCGGGTATCTCCCGATGCGGGTATGTCCGTTTCGTTCGAAGAATGAGAGGTATGCTTCCCTCATCTCTTCCATGGAATGCCGCCTGAACACCGGGTTTCCAATAAAACTATACGGTTCGCAGGGAGCATCGCCGCAGATCTCGCGGGAAGGGTCACGTGTCCAGAACCCAGAGCTGCACTTCGTACAGACCTTCCTGACAAGCCCGTTCTGTTTAAAATAATCAAGCTGGTATTCTTCTTCGAGCATGAAAAACCACGTTACTCTTTAAATATTGGAGTTTTTCCGATAAATAGTGTTTGGGACCCGGGGATCGCGATCATTTCAGCGTCTCCATGTACCATTCATCGACCACTTCATACTTGCCGGTAAGCTCCGCAATCCTTGCTGCCAGCACATGCCAGCAGGAGCCGCCGCGATATACCTGGGCACGGCAGGCACAGAACTCATCTTCTACTACATATTCATCGCTGGTGCCAACGACGACAAAGAAATCCAGGTATCTCTTGATACGGGATTCATCCACCGCAAGGATCGCCTTCCTCCCACGCTCGCCATATACCCGAAGGATCTCTTCCTGCAGCTCGATCGAAAGTGCATGGTCCCTTTCCAGTGTATCCCAGATATCCTGCCTATCCTGTTCCGGTGTGCTGCTCATTGGATCGGGACCATGTCAGGTGGGTCATCGATATAGTGCCACCCCATGCGTGACGAAAGCATCTGCATGGCCGGGGCTTCAAGTGCATAATGTGTTGCTTCAACCAGGGGGAGTGGCGATTCCCTGATGACCGAGTGTTTTGCCTCCGCCGAAAGGAAGGCATCTGCCCCGAGACTCAACGCCTCCTGTATTAAACCGACATCGAAACCGCTCCCGCCAACAACGGCCAGGCGGCGGATGGAATGCAGTTCACCCCAGACCCTGAGCGGCGAATGGAGAATTTTTCCAATCTGGTCAGGGACCAGCTGGCAGTCCCCGACAAGGCCGAGGGCCATCGGGGTGGTATTGGTGAGCCCGAGGAGTCCGGCAAGGGAATCGTTGACACCCAATGGTGCATGGTCGAAGTTTGTGTGCATCACGAAAATATTCATCCCTGAAGCAAGCACGGGCCTAAGCAACGATACCAGTGGCCCCCTTACGGCAGTTACCGGGTGAAAGATCGGGGTGTGATGCACCACAAGCATATCTGCCTGTTGTCGTACTGCTTCTTCAACTACCCGGAAACTGGCATCAAGCGCACAACAGACCCGGTTAATATCCTTTTTTCCTTCAATAATAAGGCCAATACGGCCCGTATCGAATTCTTCTGCAAGGCCGGGCGGTGCCACCACCTCCATCCCGGAAATAAACCCGCGAATGTCCATAATCCGGTATGGGTTGGTGAGTTTAAATACTCTATATTACTATGAGTAATATACTTAACCTATAAATATTCTTGAAAATGAAGGTACAGGTATGAAGAAGTCCATTGACCTGATCAATGAACGGGTACGGGATGGCAATGCACGGGTGGTCACTGCGGATGCGATGCCCGGAATTGTCGCCGAACTAGGGGAGGATGAAGCGCTCCGGGAAGTGGATGTCGTGACCACCGGGACCTTCGGTGCGATGTGTTCATCAGGCGCTTTTTTTAATTTTGGCCATGCAGAACCACCCATCCGCATGGAGCGGATATGGTTAAACGATGTCGAGGCATATGGGGGGCTTGCAGCGGTTGATACCTATATCGGGGCTACCCAGCAGTCAACAACGCGGGAGGATCAGTACGGCGGGGCCCATGTTATCGAGGACTTTATCGCGGGAAAATCGGTCGAGCTCAGGGCGATGTCACGGGGGACTGACTGTTACCCACGGAGGACTATCACGACGGACCTGCTCCTCGAGCACCTGAACCAGGCGATCATGTGTAACCCCCGGAATGCCTACCAGCGGTATAACGCGGCGATCAATACAACCGACCGTGTCCTCCATACCTACATGGGGATGCTCCTTCCTAATTCAGGAAATATTACATTTTCAGGCGCAGGGGTGTTAAACCCCCTTTCGAATGACCCAAAACTCCGCATGATCGGGAGTGGGGTTCCGATATTCATCGGGGGTGCGCAGGGGATGGTCGTCGGTGAAGGGACCCAGAACTCACCTGCAGGTGGGTTTGGCACGCTGATGGTCACCGGCAATATGAAGGAGATGTCACAGGACTTCGTCCGGGCTGCAACGATGCAGGGTTACGGTGTGACCCTGTACCTGGGAGTCGGGATTCCGATCCCGGTTATTGACCTGGATGTTGTACGGAGCACCGCTGTTCGGGACGAAGATATCGCGGTTGACCTCCTTGACTATGGCATACCGAGCAGGAACCGGCCCGTCATCAGGAAAGTGAATTATGCAGAACTCCGGAGTGGCGCCGTCGAGATTAATGGTGAAGAAATACGGACTTCATCGCTTTCCAGTTACCGGAAGGCGAAAGGAGTTGCAGAAATGCTCAAATCGTGGGTGGAGCAGGGGAAGATGACCCTTGTACTACCTACCCGACCAATAAGTCCCGAAACACGGGTGAAGCCCATGCATGAGTCCGTGCTCGGACCGCGTGTACTGGATATCATGGACAAGCGGGTGGTCTCGGTCGGGGAGACCGAGGAGATCAGGGCAGCAGCGCAGAAACTTCTGAAAGGAGAGACAAACCACCTCCCCGTGATCAA
The DNA here is from genome assembly GCA_037134435.1 of Methanomicrobiales archaeon. Taxonomy (GTDB): domain Archaea; phylum Halobacteriota; class Methanomicrobia; order Methanomicrobiales; family Methanospirillaceae; genus CAIKOD01. The sequence continues at coordinate 2,733 of JBAXMF010000151.1, forward strand.
CAGTAATGGGCTGCTGGTTGGAATTGTGACAACCTACGATATTTCGAAAGCGGTAGCGAACCCGGGAAAAGCTACACTGGTGCGGGATATCATGAAAAAGAAAGTAGTGACGACCACGCAGGATGAACCAGTGGATATTGCCGTTCAGAAACTTGAACGTCATAATATCAGTGCGATGCCGGTTGTTGACCAGGATATGCACGTGGTGGCAATGCTCACCGCGATTAACCTGGGCAAATTGATCGGTGGGAGGTGGCTCAAATGAAACTCCTTGTCAACTTTTCAAAAAAAGCCGGCCAGAAACCGATCATTGCACAGGTGGTAAAGGACACCGGGGTGCTGATCAATGTTGAGCGGGCAATTATCGATTCATCCGAAGGCGAGGCACTGATTGACATCCCGGACGAGTCCTGTAAGGTCATCAAGGAGAAACTTGCAAGTCTCGGGGCAACCGTCAGGGTCCTGGAACATGGGATCATTCTTGATGGGACGGAGTGTGTGGACTGCGGTGCCTGCGTGAGTGTCTGCCCCCATGAAGTCTTCTACTTCGACGATCAATGGGCGATCTGCGTTCGGGAAGGCCGTTGCGTTCTTTGTGGCCGGTGTATGGATGCATGTCCGCACCATGCCCTCTATCATAAAGACGAGTTCTGAAAAAGATCATTTCTCCAATTTTACCAAGGACAAAAACTCTGCGCCCTTGCCTGAAAAGGGGTGTGTGGTACGGTTGGAGTCCGGAAATATCCTTTTTTTGTTGATGCAGTAGTTACGGGACCCTGATACATTTTCAACAGTTGATAGAAGGATGCAACGTCAAAATTCCCAAGGTTCGCCAACGAACTCGTTTCAGGTCATTCCCATGCCTGGTAACGGCAGAATGTAACTAATTCCGCTTCATTCCGGTTCCGGATCCGGGCAAAACAACGAAATACCGGGGTTGTTTTAGAATAAGGCTTATGCGCAGTTATTTTAATAAACTGGCGATAATTACGCCTGTTAGGACTCAAAATACGAGCACGACCAGAAAGGAGGTTAGTAGTGGACGGCCCAATGCCGATACCCCACTTATTTTTGGGATAAATGGCCCGGAAAACGCTCCGTTCCTCATTCAGGTAGATCCGGGATCGAAACATGCGTCCAGGCCTGAAATGAGTGGCACGTTTTTTTGGTTGGGCGGGAATTTGGGACAATAAAAAGGGCCAAAGCCCGGGGGTCCCGTCTTCTCTTTCCATCGCTAACAATCATGTTTCGACTGGTGGACCTTCACGTAACCGCTGTAGCGGCCAGGGGCGGTTTGGGTGCCTGGCGGGAATACCCATTTGCCCAGTTCATAAAAACTACCTGGAAGAAACCTGTCCGTTTAACTTTTAATTGTGGGTGTGACCTGATGCGGGGCGTCGGGTCCGGCGGTCTTTTCGAAGAATCTTTTTTTTGAATGCCAGGGATGAAAAATCCCCCGGATTTGTTAAAAATAGTACGGCCTGTGGACGTAGTTTGCAACGGGGGTTTTACAAAAAAATGGATCCCGACAATTCCTTCCTGCCTGGTTTTCGGGATAATCAGGGTCAAAAAATGTAAAAAAACGTGATCATTTCGTGATTGTCCTGGCGAACTATTTTTTTGTTGTTGCCTCTTCCGGCCGCGGCATTACTGCCAGGTCACCAGTGCCTGAATATTTCTGAATCAATGTGTGAATTGTTTTGAGACTGACGGGCCGGTACCCCGTCAGCTCGCAGCTGGCATTGACCCGCCGGTCTCCAAAGTTGATGAAAGGAAAACGTTTCAGGTCATTATTATGATAATGCCCATGCACGGTCCACCCGGTAAACCCCGGTGGGGCCTCTTCCGGGTCATGGATGAAGAGGAATTTATCCCCCTGATAACAGACCTGCAGCGATGGAATTGCGTCCGGGATATCGGTATCATGGTTTCCATGGATGAATGTGATACGGCCATTCAAATGATCCCGGTATTCAGATGCCGGAGGGGCCTCGCTGCCATATCGGAAATCCCCCAGGTAGATGACCTCATCAGACTCTCCAACAGTCAGGTTCCAGTTGCTGATGAGTACACGGTCCATTTCCTCCGCGTTATTAAACGGTCTCCTGCAGTTCCGGATGATATTATTATGGCCGAGGTGCAGGTCTGATAAAATGAACGGGGGGGTTTCCATTGGTCCCGGGTGGGTAGCAAGTTCCAGCCCGGCGAGTTTGCGGTACTGCCCCAGGGATACCGCGGCCCGGTCCCGGTCAAATACCCGTTGCCGGTTGAGCCATTCACGGGCGGGGAGATCGAACTCCCTCTCGATAATCCCATTTTTCAGGACCATCACCCGGAGTGAGGTAAGCGGGGCATAGTCGGGCAGAACAACTGGCTTTTTTGCCTGGGCCGGAAGAGCCTCAGCATTATTTACGCCCGGATCCCCCGGGAGGTCCCCCTCCTTTATGGTAGCCAGGCACGTTTTCACCGTGTTACAGATCAGGTCGGCATCACGGGTCCTGAGGTTATACGCGTGGGTGATGTGGAACTGCCGTAACGATGGGTCGCGGTCGATCCAGCTGCCACTGCGTGCAACTGTTGCGAGTGAGCGCATGAGATCATGATGAAACCTGGTGAATTCTTCGGAGGGGATGACCCGGTGGGTGACCGCCTGCCCTCTCATGCCTTTCAAGCGGAGATATCCCGAAAGGTTGAATGGGAGGCCAGGAATTTGTTCTGATGCGGATTCTACCGCGTTGAACACCGCAACCGGGACCTTCTCGGGGATTGTCCGGAAAGGCCCGAATAAGGTAATGTGCTGAAAAGAGGGGAATGCATAGTGATCAGTTACCAGGGAATGGAAGACTTCTGATTTCCGGGCAAGATTCCAGTCATCGGCCCGGAGCATCAGCATGTATTCGTCCCGCTCCCTGTACTGGTGCCCCCATCTCTTCAACGGACGGCACCTTCCGCCCTTAACCATCGCTGTTCAGAAGTCCTTTCATCGTATAGCTATTTACATATACAGCCTTTGGAACCGTGAGTGGAGGTTTTAGGTTACCCGTGGTAACCAAAAGTTCGCAATTGAATCTTTGCATGAGTTCAGGTACTGGAGTTCCCAAACCTACAATAGTCCGGGTTGTGAACAGGTAGGTACTGGAAACGTGTATGA
>JBAXMF010000152.1:0-5839 GCA_037134435.1 Methanomicrobiales archaeon
ACAGGTACAGGTTGCCGGAATCAGCATTAATTATCATTGTAGTGAAGTCTGAAAGACCATTTTTCGTAACGGTGAGTTTGGCAGTATATTTTCCTGCCTTGTATATGTGGGTGGTATTTTGGAGTGTTGAAGTCGTTCCATCTCCAAATTCCCAAGACCAGGTACCTGTACCCGAATCCTGGTTTTTAATGTCCCCTAATGATGTGTCATTAAAAAACACCGGCCTCCCTTCAACCGGGTTGTTTGCGCTTACAGTAAATCGTGCAACCGGGTTTACCGGGAGTGATTTTGTGATAACTCCGCTGCTTGTCCCACTTCGACCATATACCGTCAGATTGGGGTAGTACGTTTTCGCCACTGTATAAGAATGCGTTGCATTTTGCACGGTAGATGTCCCACCATCACCGAAGGCCCAATTGTAACTCACATCCGGTGGTGTCCCCGTCGAGGTCCCGTTGAACTGGAATGTACTGCTCACATTCCCTACTGACGGGTTAATTGTGAAGTCTGCGAGGGGATTAACCGTGATGGTCATGTTTGCCGACGTATTGGACAGGCCATTTTTGTATGCCGTCAGGTTCACCGTATAAACACCACTACTGTTGAAGGTGTATGAGGGGCTCTGGACAATCGAAAAGTTACCAGAGTCTCCAAATGACCAGTTCCAGCCATCAGGGACTCCTAGTGTCGTGTCAGTGAACTGCACTGTCAGAGGTGCAAATCCTGACTGCGGAGTTGCGGTGAATTGGGCCAATGGGGAGACAGTGACAGGATGAGCTGCCGCAATACTTGTGTTCGTACCGGTACCATCTGATACGACAAGAGATACCCACCAAACCCCGGCGGTATTGAATATGTGCGATGCATTTGGCACATGTTCAATTGCGGTATTGTCCTGGAAATTCCATGTCCAGTTGTTGATTGTAACACCATTCCCAATTGAAGTATCAGTGAACTGTACACTGAGCGGGACTATGCCCTGAGTCGGCAGACTTGAAAAGTTTGCAACGGGTAATGCAGTTGCATAGCCAACTATGGCAAGTAATAATACCAAAACGATGAGAAGGGATCTCTTAATCCTCCTCACGCTTCTGATTTCATCATACGTCTTCATAACTTCGCCACCTTGATCATTTCGATGTCTGAATGAGATTGGATAGATTTATATGCTGATGAAATACGTGTTTCTGGATTCCATCGACTAAATCGTAACCTCATTCATCCTGAATTCCCAATTGAATATAAATGACCTTGTATCTTTCATCTTTATAAATCTATTGGAGAATTTTAGGTAATTGGGCATGCACAATGACTGAATAGGTGAACTGGGGATGATCTGAAGGCTGGAGTTGAGGATATAAATCTAGTGATCGTCACCTTTAAAATCTGCAATTTGTAGAGATTTTAATGTAATGGCCAATAATTGACCCGATTTATCCGTTTCAAATTTTATTTGGGGTCTGATAAAATATTTCATGATCCGGGTCTCACCAGGAAAATATTAATTCTAAATTAAAAGGGCCAGAATTAGAATATCCCTTATAATTATTGATATTTTAGACATCGCAGAAATATAATGTTCGTTATGTCGACGTGTTTTGCGCGCTTTGAGGGGTTTTGTAGATACTTTCGTGTTTGGAAAACCGATTTATTCTTGATTAACTATTTTTTTAATCGGTTTGCACAAAAATTTGATCCCAAGTGATGTTGAATACCTAATATTAACTGGTCAGGGCCCAGTCTAATCCCATTTGTGCCCCCTATCCTGAAGGATGCGGCATGCGACTTATATTTATTTTCTGGTAATCTCCGGCGATGAATTATCATCTTCAAAAAAAAGGGCAGTCTATAAACCTTTACCCCGAATTGTATCCACGAATGGATTGTTACTGGTGACGTTGAAGACCAGCCAGTAAGGTCTGGATTTTTCGGATTCAGTGATATCACAGGGGCAACCATCTCATTCCAGAACCCGGCCGTTTTAATTCGAATTTAGATAAATAGCAGATTTTTGGCCGAATTATCGGGGCGAGAGGTGTAACGTTGGGTAGGGGCCACACCATCTATTCACCCCTCCCGACTTTGCCCGCCCCTGTGCGTTTATTGAGGTCAATATGGACTCCTTTTTCTGCTCATGCCTTTCCAAGACTTTTACAGCGATTTTATACATATCAAGGGCTAATTCTGGACCCATTTATTCAAATTCATCCTACGGCAGACATTCATACTAGGATTTGCACTTCAGCTGACCTGGATATGAATAAGGCAATCGTATCGACAGTCCGTATCTACATCCCTGCCATCGTCATCGTACTTGCTTCCTCTTCGACGAGGTTAAGCTCACGACAAACTCCTCTCCGGCAGGGAGGTTCAACATGACAGTTAATACCTGCCTGACCAGACAGAAATTTCATTCTCCAGTTTTCGGGGCGAAGGATTTTCTGGTCAGACCACCGGACAATGGGTGAGTATCCCTGCCTGTTTGCGGTAGGGGCCGTAAGAAATCGCAGGATTATCTAAGGCCTATATTAAAATCAGTTGCCAAATACCTTTGCAAATGGTAATGTGTGCGGAAGTTTGACATTCACACACACGGGGAACAGCACATGCACCGGTACATTTCTGGGATATTGTATGTTGTAATTCTCCTGAATTAGTACATATATATATGTGTATATTAGTGTATACAAGTCCATCAACAATTTCAACCCCTGATTCAATGAAAATTTTCATTGCGGAACTTTCCGCAAAACACCCTTTTCCTGCCCCATCTTCATAAAGCCCACCCCTGTCATCATGGTCCGGCGGGTCGGAGCCAGATCGGGCCACCCCAAGGTCACCCCCGGTGCTTCCCGTGGAGGAACCGTAGCCCCAGTTTCCTCCGATGTGCTCAGGCAAACGGATAATTATATCTTCATTCCCTCGATGCTGGGTAAATATGGATACCCATCATTGCGCTATCCATGATCTCAAGGGTATGTATAAAAAATGGAAATATGGACCCATTAAGAAACTACAATGTAACCTGATCGGGAGAGGCCATTTGTCCCTATAGGATTCGATATTTTTAACTTAACCGAATACATGCCGGCTTTCAAGTACGTATGGGTTGGGTTCTGTTCATTAGAGGTTGAGCCGTCTCCAAATGACCATGACCAACTTGTGGGAATGCCTGTCGAAAGGTCCTGAAAGGAGACAACGAGCGGCAGTGTACCAGTCTTTGGGTAAGCAATGAAGCCTGCTTTCAGGACCCCTGGGTCAGGTGTTGGTAGAGGAGTTGGAGTAGGTGTAGGAGTAAGCGTCGGAATGGGGATTGGGGTTGGTATCAGCGTCGGAGTGGGAGTTGGCGTTGGAGTTGGTGAAGCAGTTGGGGTGGGAGTTGGCGTTGGAGTTGGTGAAGCAGTTGGGGTGGGAGTTGGCGGAGGACCACTTGATACAACAATGTAACCAGACCTTGAAAGGCCATTTGATCCTGCAGGATTCGAAACTTTTAGTTTAACCGAATAAAATCCGGCTTTCAAGTACGTATGGGTTGGGTTCTGTTCATTTGAGGCTGACCCGTCCCCAAATGTCCACGACCATGAATTGGGTGAATTTGTAGATTTATCTGTGAACTGGACGATTAATGGATAAGGTCCCAGAGTAACCGATGCAGAGAAATTCGCTTTTGGAGTAAAAGTTCCCGATTTTTGGAGTGTAATCATCACATCCGATCGTTGCCCGGATGAAACGGAGACTATTAGAGTGTTATCAGAATAACCTGCCAGGCTACACCTGATAGTATGGCTTCCAGCAGATACATTTACAATTGTCCTTGGTGTGAGGAATCCGGTGTCAACACTATCAATGTAGATTTTTGCTCCCGTAGGATTGGATTGAATCGAAATCGATCCCGTAGAGGGGGATCGCGTAAGATCAATGCTCACTGAAACTGCTTGCCCCGCTGATACGGTAATTGTTTGAGAGTTATCAGAATAACCATTCAAGCTACACCGGATACTATGACTTCCAGCAGATACATTTACAATTGTCCTTGGTGTGAGGAATCCCGTATCAGTGTTATCCACATAAATCCGTGCTCCTGAAGGATTGGATTGAATCGAAATCGATCCCGTAACGGGTATCCTTGCAAGATCAATGCTCACCGAAACTGTTTGCCCCGCTGATACGGTGATTGTTTGAGAGTTATCAGAATAACCCGCCAGGCTACACCGGATAGTATGATTTCCAGCAGATACATTTACAATTGTCTTCGGTGTGACAAATCCGGTGTCAACACTGTCAAGATAGATTTTTGCTCCCGTAGGATTGGATTGAATCGAAATCGATCCCGTAGAGGGGGATCGCGTAAGATCAATGCTCACTGAAACTGCTTGCCCCGCTGATACGGTAATTGTTTGAGAGTTATCAGAATAACCAGCCAGGCTACACCTGATAGTATGACTTCCAGCAGATACATTTACAATTGTTCCTGGTGTGAGGAATCCCGTATCAGTGTTATCCAGATAAATCCGTGCTCCCGAAGGATTGGATTGAACAAAAACAGATCCATCAGATTGGAGAGTTTCCAGGATGAAATTAACATTTGTTGTCTGGTTCGCTGAAACTGGTACTGTCCGCGATTGATCGCCAAATCCACTCTTCATGCACCGGATGATATGGTTTCCCGGGGTGATCATGGTAAGGACCAGCGGAGTTACCCCCCTGTTTACAGTATCAATAAAAACAGTCGCTCCCGCAGGGGAGGATTTGATATCCAGTGAACCGGAGTACACCGGTGGAGAGGAAGTCCGGGCCTGCCCGGAATCCTGGCTTATCATAAGGGAACTCGTGTCAACCGCTTCAAAATCCGATCCCTTCACCTGTGCAAGGGTATGGAGTGCATCATTATTCCATCGTTCATCGGGAGAACCTGAAATGAACCAGGCACCACCGTTATCAGCCAGGACCATGCCATATTTTTTCAGGGCGTCCAGCACAACCCGGGCCTGGTAGGGATAATCCGAAGTATTGAATGATGATTTGAGCCTGAACCTCACCCCCATCGGGGGATAGGCAGGGTCTGTGACGCTGGATGCATAATGACGGGCCGGCCACACATATGCTCGTTGGGTCGTTTGAGCAGTGAACCGGATGGCATGAGTGATCTCTCCGGCATTCACTTCATCATACCTGACGAGTCCGGGAAGGATCGGCAGCCCTGCAGCATCGGCAGATGTCCAACCTGCAGGCCTGAGGGTATGACCGGAGAGGTTAAAGATCGCCCCCGAACCGGCATGCCAGCTCCCATCAGGCAACTGCGTCGCATCGTACAGTTCGTAGAGGATTTTTTCATACGGGTCAAAGATCAGGATATGCCTGTCTGGACCGCCTTCGATCACCGGATTTGCGGGAATAGGATAGGGTCCGCTATCACTCTCTCCGGCATAATCAAACGTGACGGTTTTCTTCGCGAGTGGTCCTGTAACAATATTAAAGGGGATCCCGATTGCATGACCCGCCCACAAACCCGAGCCGAAGTCCGGGTGCAGGGAACTACTCAGTCCGATTTTCGAGACATAGTTCGCTGAATGCGGGTCAATGGGCAGTTGGTCCACGGCAACATTCCAGATATCGTCAGAAGGGAAAATCTGCACACCATTCATGGTGGACCCGGGGCCATTCTGGGGGTAGGCGCCTGCAGGGGCCGATAGTGACAGCAGGATAAATAAACATAAGGCAGAGATCAGGAACGGATATTGTTTCATCACAAAACCACATCATGGAATAATTTTGTACAAGGGAACATGATACACAGGATTCTATTAAAACCTGCGTATCAGGCAGTTCCCGAGGGACA
>JBAXMF010000153.1:0-5809 GCA_037134435.1 Methanomicrobiales archaeon
TATAGTTCACCTTTTTCCCTGGATGAATTTACCATCGAGGCATTCCAGACATCTCACGATGCCCGGGAACCATGCGGCTACCTGGTCACTTCCGGCGATACAAGGCTCGGGTACTGCACCGATACCGGGATCATCACGGACAGGATGATGGCATACCTGAAACGTTCGGATGCGATCGTTCTCGAGAGCAACCACTGCCCTGAAATGCTCCGCACCGGGCCCTACCCGGAAATGCTGAAACGGAGGATCCGGTCGAAAAACGGCCATCTTTCGAATACCGACGCAGAAAAATGTATCAGGGAGCTTGGGCAGGACATAACGCATATCCGGCTTGCCCATTTAAGCGAGGTGAATAATACACCAGAAATTGCTTTAAAAAGCGGAAAAGTAGGTCTTGGACTATTCAGCTGTGATACCAGGCTTACCGTGGCATCCGAAACCGGCCCCTGCCCCTGCTGGTCTGATGAAATAACACTCTGATGATTCAGATCTAAACGAACGGGGAAACCTCATCAGGGTTATGCTGAATGTCAATCAGTCTTCATCTTCAGTATTTTCATGCAGTAGAGGTCCAGAGAATCAAGGATAGTTTTCCTTGCCACCTTTGCACGCTTTTCCACATCTGAAAAAGCATCTTCGGTAACATATTCAATCATGATGAGGTAATGGCTTTTCGAAAGGGCCCGGTTCCTTATCTCCTCAAGACATGCATAGGTTTCAATCTTATTCCCTGCCACAAGTTCGAATTCAAAATCAAGAAGAGCGAGCACATTGGAAGGCATCTTTTTTCCAGCCGCAATCTTCCGGAAACTACTGTACGCTGATCTTTGAGAGGATATTATCGAGAGTTGCATCCCATAATAAACAGGCTCCAGTTCATCAGGATGCTGCTGCATCATCTGCCTGACTACCGCCGTTGCCCCGCTTGCATCACGCATCTCAATTTTATAATGGTACAGGTCACGAAGGAAGAACATGTCACTGAAGTACCGTTCAGATGCAATTTTCAGGAGTTCCCCCCTCATTTCCCTGTTACCATCTTTCCTGGCCTTATCAAGACCGACTTTTAAGAACTCAATTTCAGTGGGGAACCAGTCTACTGCAAGCCTGATCATGAACCAGAAAATCTTGTTGATCTTCAGCTCCTGGAGCACATGTGGAAATTTCAGCCGGTTCACCGGTGCACGAAGACGTACCAGCTCAATCATTTGTTCCCTTGCAGCAAGCGCTTTTTCACTTGGCCTGCGGTTGTGGGCAGGCACCCCGACTTCACTGAGGTGCTCTTCTGACAGTGCGTAAAAACAATAGGATATCGCAGTACAGATAATCGCGTCGATTGCCCGGTATTTTGAAAGGACTTCGACGGCCTGGTTATATTTTCCAAGGTCGATCAATTTGAAACCAAGGATCACATCAAAAATCATCCGTCCGGCCTGCCGTTTTCTCATCCGGACAGCATGTGAAAAAAGGCGTTCGACATACTCGATATCCCCGGAACGCTTGCTCACTTCCAGCACTTTCATCGTTACATCATCGATCAGGCGGTCATGTGCCTCATCACTGATACCCTGGAACGAATTCTCGATGATAGACATCACATGCCCGTAAAAAACCGGTAGGTTCGAGTCTATTTTCTCAGCATTCTTCTCGACGTATTCCGATAATTCTTTCCTGACCTGGGCAATCCTGATGTCGAGAACCGCATCAGGCTGCCACTCTTCTTCCATAGGGTACCATATCCCTTCAGACTATAATAATTTTTATAAGAATGCCGGGATTTACAAACAGGCAGAGATCCCACCATATTCTTCTACCATGTACCGATGGGAACTCTTATCCGGGACCAGCAACAATTATTTGTCAGATGTGGTCATTTTATGCTCTTCCGCGAATTTTCCGCCATCTGTCAACAACTTGAGGGGATACAAGGCCGCCTCGAGATGATCGACCTGATCAGCCAGGGGCTACCGTCCCTTTCAGACGAGGAACTGCCAGTCTTCGTTCGGTTCATTATGGGCCGCATATTCCCGGACTGGAGCCCGGAAAAACTGATGATTGGTCCGAACCTCCTCTATGACGGGATTGCATACGTTGTTGGAACAAAGAAGGAGACAGTCATCGAGACCATCAACAGGACAGGCGACGTAGGAAAGGCTGTAGAGCTCCTCCTCGCGGGAAAAGAACAGACCTCTTTTTTTTCTGAAGAACTCGACCTGGTGACGGTATATCAGGAGTTCGAAAAGATCGCGGAAACGGGGGGGAAACAGTCACAACGGGAAAAATTACTAGTTGTCCGGAAACTCCTTGCAAATGCAAGCCCCCTTGAAGGACGTTACCTCGCCCGGATTATGCTCGAAGACCTGCGGATCGGTGTAGGGGAAGGAAGCATGAGGGAGGCCGTGGCCAGGGCATTTGGAATTGATTCCGCAATCGTTGAACATGCGGTGCAGGCGTTGAACGACCTTGGATATGTTGCTCAACTTGCAAAAACAGGGAAAACAGCGCTCCTCGATGTCCACATATCCCCGTTCCACCCGGTAAAGATGATGCTCGCCCAGCAGGGGTCAATTGTGTCAGCAATCGTGGAAAACGGGACCGTCGCTGCCGAGTACAAGTACGACGGGAGCAGGTTCCAGTTTCACCGGCAGGGCGGGCAATCGAGGTTATATTCCCGGAAACTTGAGGATGTGACAAATGCCCTCCCGGATGTCCTCGCCATCCTCAACGAGTCAACGACCAAGGATATCATCCTCGATGGGGAAGTAATCGCAATGAAAGAAGGGAAACCACTCCCGTTCCAGGCGGTCCTTCGCCGGTTCCGTAGGAAACATGGGATTTCAAAAATGCAGGAGGAAGTACAACTCTTCCCGAACGTGTTCGATATCCTGTACCTCAATGGCGAGACCCTGATCGACCTCCCATTATCAGAAAGGAGGGTGCGTCTTGAAACGGCAGTCAGCGGACATGTCGCACCGCAGCTGGTCAGCAATGACCCGGCGGTTGTTGAAGCGTTCTACCACCGGGCCCTTGATGCAGGTCACGAGGGAATTATGATCAAGGCCCCGGAGTCCCCCTACACCCCCGGTATGAGGGGAAAAAACTGGGTCAAGGTCAAGCCTGAAGTGGATACCATTGACCTTGCCGTTGTTGGTGCAGAATGGGGTGAAGGGAAAAGGGCCCATTATTTTGGCTCGTTCCTTCTTGCATGCCAGAAGAATGGTGAACTTATCACCCTCTCGAAAGTAGCGACAGGGTTTTCGGACGAGCAACTTGCAGAGGCATATGACCTGCTTCATGACCGGATTATCACACAGGCCGGAAAGGAGGTACGTTTTGAACCGGGACTTGTCTTCGAGGTCGGGTACTCCGAACTCCAGGTAAGCTCGAACTACCCGGGAGGATTTGCACTGCGGTTTCCACGGTTCGTCCGGATCAGGGACGACAAGGACACGACAGAAATCGAGACACTCGATAACATCAAGGAGCGGTACATGCGGCAGCCAAATAGTTAGGGGCGCTTTTTTCGGGGGAACTCTAAGCCTTTCGAAGGGAGGGAACTTCTTTTAGAACCTGAAATCAAACAGTGTTCTTTGTGTACGTATTTCAGGAAGCAGGGTGCTGTAACCTCCCCAGCCGGGGAACCTGGACGCCATACCTGCTATCGTAACCGCCTCATCAACAGTCTCACAGGGAATGCCGGGCTTTTTCATGGCACCCCTCGTCGCTTCCCTGATCACCCATGTCCCAAGCGGGGCCCAATAGTCCGCTGAAACGCTCCTGATAACAATAACTCTCGCACACTGCCTGGTTGCTTCCAGGTATTCGGCTACGGCTAACCTTGCAGAATAATAGGCACCGCTTATCGGGGAATACCCCTTCTTCTTTATCCCCTCCCTGTCAACAGTGATGCTCTCCCGCTCCTCTGACCAGAGGCTCTGCGGCTCCCATCGTTCGATCATCTCATAACGCCAGTCACCCGGTAGTAACACCACGACGATCCGGTTAGCATAGAGGTCATTCGAAAATACACGGATATGGTCAATCGATGAGTAACGAGCAATCTTCTGTTTCAGGGCGATTGAAACCGAGTCATCAACGGCCGTAATTGACCACCGTGTCGGGACGACCTTCCGTCGCCTTCCGATGAGTCCGCCTGACATTAGGCCACTTATCTGGTATACATCTATCCCGGACTGGTGAAGCTCGGAGCAGGCACCCATCGCTCCCAGGTCAGTATCCGATGTGACCCGGTCAACGGATGGATCGACTTTCGGGTTATCGATCACCTTCATCCGCTCAAGACTGCCGGACAGCCCGACCGGGGCAACCGTGCCATCAAACGTCAGGTCGAAGGAGACCGGACGGGTGAACCGGACCTCCACATCAAGCGGGATACTTGAAATTGCCAGTTCCTGGAGAGCAGGGAGGTACGGGGTAACCTGGGAGGTCCCCCGGATGGTACGGGCCCTGATATCCACAATATCCTCGATCCCAAGCCCTGATGCGACCCATGACGGCGGGTTATCCGCATCGTCAATCAGGAGAGGGCCTCCGGCAACCCTCGGATACCCATACGAACCGATGAAAAGAGAGGGGGAATACCCCATGAATTCCCGCACGGGAGCGGTCCCGGCCTGGGCATGAAACCGCTTCATTACCGGGCAGTGGGGGAGGCCGCACATCCCTTTTCCCTTGCAGGTCGCGCACATCATCGCGGATATTCCTCCGGGTACACGACGGTTCCCCGGTCACCAATAAAAGTTACCTGGGCGTGAACCCAGGCAGCCCATCCAACGGGTCCTCCGGGTATGTTGCGGGCAACTTCACGACCAAATTCATCATCACGGCCGGACGCAACACGAATGACGACTGAGCCAGGTGCAAACCTCGGTGCTATTACCCCGTCTGCATCACCATCGACAATGCCAAACACAGGGATACCCCGGTGCGCACAGATATGCCCGCAGATCGAGGTGGTGTCGTCACCAATTGCCAGCACTCCCGCGACATCCACATCCAGGTTCTGATACAGGTCATGGCCGCAATGGTCGATTACAATCACACGGCCCTTTGAGATGCCACTTTTTATCTCATACAGGCCCCGGGGATTCCGGCGCCTGACAACCCCGCTCTTACACCACGCCCTCGAAGGTGAGACCGGTCCGAGACGAGCCAGTTTCTCAAATCCATGGGGTTTCGGGTGCAACCCGGATACCGGTTCAATCCTCCCTTCCCGACCCCTGATTAATACGGTAACTGCTGTAGCCGTACCAATTACCAGTCCATTCACAAAGACGGGTTCACCCGGGATGCAACCCCGTATTTCCCTCAGGCCTTCCACATCCACGTCCGGGATGGCGGTACACCGTTCAACCTGAAAGCCTGTTGCACGGGATAAAAAACCTGTAAGGCCGAAGTCTGCATCGTTCCAGGCATAGATCGTCCGGTCAACGCATTCGAGATGAACGAGTCCTGCCGGGAGCAGTCTCCCGGCAATGATCCTGCCAAAAATCTGTCCGGACTCCTGTGTCTTGCCACAGTTTGCGAGAAACGCAGGACCCCCCAGGTCATGAAGGACAGATGACGGAGGTCGCCCTGCAAATTCAAGAACGAGACCTGATTCCTCAGCGGCAGTCCGGGCCATGACCCCGGAGACAATCGTCCTTTGGGGCCTGACGTTTTCTATCAGCCACCGGACGTAGCCGAGGTCGAAGATATCGGGACCGTGTACGACCATAACAGGGGGACGTGTCAACACTGTGGTGCACCTCCAGGTGACATCTCGTGTAGTATTTGCTGCCGTGTATCA
>JBAXMF010000154.1:0-5751 GCA_037134435.1 Methanomicrobiales archaeon
CTTCGAAGTCTACCAGATAGGGATCATCTTTGCGGTCCAGGTGCTGATCATTGCCATGACAAAACCATTCTTTGGCTGGATCTCCGACCGTATAGACAAACGCTTCCAGATTGTTACAGGGCTGCTCGTTTCGGGAGGTTCAGTCGCTGCAGTCCCATTTGCAACGACTTTTATCGGTTTTCTTGCGGTAAGTGCCATATTCGGGCTGGGGATATCGCTTTCTACCGTTGCGACCAGCGCGTATGTTGCAGACATTGCGAAAAAAGAGCAGATCGGCGCCTCAATGGGAGCCCTCTCATCCATCATGGACATCGGACAATCGGCCGGACCGCTCGTCACCGGTATTATCATTTCATTAGCTGGCTACCGTTACGGCTTTTTTACAGGTCTTGTTCTTGCATTAGCAGTTACCGGGGTCTTCATTCTGTCGGTGCGCAAGCCCAGCATATCAGGGGAACGTGGTGGGATGAGTCCCTAATGCTGGCTGCTCGGAACGGTTACCTTACAAACGACGGTAAAGTACCGCTATAGAGAGACGACGCATGGATCGAAGGCTGATTAGTATATTGTCCTGCAGATTGTCAGGCAACATTGCTCTCTCCTTTGCCGCCGGTATATCCGGCGTCTTTTCAATGTGATCAAAAGAACGCCATCTGGCTGCAGAGGAAGAATAGCCCGTCATTTACAGCAGTTCTGGGTACGGCGAATTTCCCTGGGAACGGGTGGGTTCCTGCAACACGGGTATTTTCAGCCTTTACAATCTTTATGCCTTTTGGAAGAAACGGATCGAAGCAGTATTTGTGATCATGACCAATTGATTAGCAATATATTCACAGGGGCACTGACGGTACTTGTCGGCCACCAGGTGGGAAAAACGGTTTTACAACTTAAAAAGAGTCCGTCCTTTACTGAAAAAAATATTACCCTGTTAATCACTAAAAGAATATTTTTTAGCGACCCTAAAGATGTTAACCCCGGAACACGTATAGTAAAGGAATTCATGGCAGAGGTAAGACTTGTCGGAACAGCCCATGTTTCGGCACAGAGCATCGACGATGTCAGGACGGCAATTGAAGAGTTCCAGCCGGGCCTCGTGGCGGTGGAACTAGACCAGGGCCGTTATAAGGCCTTAACAAAACAGGCAAAGGACCCGACAGTCGAAGATGTTCTGGAGGTGAAGAATTTCAACCAGCTACTGGTCCAGTGGCTTCTCTCGTACCTTCAGCGAAAGATAGGGCTTGATATCGGCGTTGAGCCCGGGGCCGAGATGAAAGCCGCGATCGAAGCAGCTGAACAACGTGGTATCCCGGTGGAGATGGTAGACCGGGACATCCGGGTGACCCTTCTCCGGTTCTGGAAATCCTTAGGGTTCTTTGGAAAGATCAAGATGTTCTATGCACTGGTCATTTCCATAGCCGAGGTAGACAAGGTCGAACCTGCGGATATCGAGAGACTCAAGGAGGATGATGTGCTGGACGTGATTATGGACGAGTTTCGGAAATTCTCCCCGAATGGAGCCAGGGCACTCATCGATGAGCGTGATGCCTATATCGCCCATAACCTTGTCCGGCTGAAAAAAGAAAAAGAAGGCCGGATCCTCGCCGTAGTCGGTGCTGGCCATATACAGGGCATCAACCGCTATCTTGATAATCCGGATTCCCTGCCTTCCTATGAATCCCTGACACGTGAGCCGAAGTCCTTTCCGTGGGGCATGGCATTCGGGGTCGTTGTCACATTCTTGTTTGTCCTTCTCCTTGCCTGCATTGCTTTTTCCGGGGTCGGTCTGAATGTACTTCTCTATGCGTTCATTTTCTGGGTGGTAATCCATGGAGTACTGGCAGCAGCGGCCACACTTGCAGTAGGGGGCCACCCCTACACCGTCCTCGCATGTTTCGGGGTTGCATGGATGACGTCCTTAAACCCACTCCTTCACGTTGGATGGATTGCTGCATTTGTCGAGGCAAAAGTAAGAAAACCCCCGGTATCCGATTTTCGGAGGATTTACCAGGCAGAATCCATTACCGAAATGATTAGGATTCCGCTCTTCCGGGTGGTCCTGATAGCCGCGGTTGCCAATCTCGGAAGCCTGCTCGGGACGATCCTGTACTTCATCTTCCTCTTCCCGGTCATTGGTGTTGACCCGGTCATGGTAATCTCGACAGGGATGCATAACATGTGGATCTGGCTCACCGGCCTCATGTAAGGAAAAATGAAAGGGATTATTAGTCAATTTTTACGAATATCATCTGAATCGTGTGGGCACGTTGAATCGGACAGGAATCCTGTGGATCAGTTCCTGGTGTAACCCCCCTGGCATTCCCAGCGCCTCGGTACGTTGCTGCGGAGTTACACCGGGTTACTGTGCGGCGGCAGTAACATTGACCCGCCATCAGGAAATCCCGGCGAGTGCACTTTCAAGCTACGGTTTCGATATACCGGGTTTTATCGCTGCACCTGCAAGTACCGTGGCATTTGGTAACAGTCGTTGGCCCTGGTACTGGTACTGCCGTTGGGATCCTGCCTGTGCAGTTCCGTCATTTTGGCCCGGCCCCTTGTGCTGACCCGTGGGTGTTGTTGCAGATGGTGACACCTGGATTCCGGCACCATTGCCCACTGAAGCGGGGGTATTCTGGACACACCCGGTGACCAGCAGGGTCATAAAAATTACTGCGGTGAAAATTAACGCTGTTGTTGTACATTTCATGGCATTTCTTCTGATCAAAATTCTGAAACGGTTATTTCATTCTATGGCGGTCCATTGTATCTGAATGTGAACAGCATCCAATAATCACCAAAGCATGGTGATTGGGGACCCAATTGCCTGGTTGAGCCCTCCAGATACCCAAAGTCCGTTTCACAGGGCTTTTAACTTCATTCACGTACCCCGTGGAAATGAGCTGGCAATCCCAGGAGGAGAGGTGCCGGCTCTTATCAGTGGACCTGGATTATCTTTTGCCTAACCACTACACCCGTATGCTACGGTCCTTTTCATCTACACTCGTGGCGCTGAACAAGTACTGTTACTATGGTTCTTTGTGGGAGTGAACGGATGGGTCCGGGTCCCCAATGCAGGGGCCGGTCTTTGCCCTGGCTGTGGGAGGACCGACTTATCGATACTTCCATTCCTGATGCCAGCCTGGATATCCTGGTTGAATGTTTTCATTGCGTTTTTAAATGCGGTTACATCCGCATTCTCAATGGCAATCTTCGCATTTGCAAGCGCTGCATTCAGATCAGTGACATCAACAGCATTTTGCTGAGGGGTAGTCTTCAGGTTCTGTGCCCGATCAAGCATCTTTGTTTCCATGTTGGCATCCAGAACCGGGGGGATTGCTCGGTTCTTCTGGAAATCCTGGTGCCCATTCCCCTGGAGGGCCGATCCCGTGATACTTCCATTCCTGATGCCTGCCGGGATATCCTGCCTGAATGTTTTCATGGCATCCCTAAATGCCGTTGCATCGGCGTTCTGTATGGCACTCTTCGCGCTTGCAAGTGCTGCAGTCAAATCAGTGACGTCAACACCCTTTTGCTGGAGCGATGCAATCCGGTCCTCTGCAAATCCGAGTAGTTTTGTTTCCATGGTGGCGTTCATAACCGGGGGGTTTGCTCCGTTCTTCTGGAAACCCTGGTGGGTGGACCCCGCTGCAAATGCCGGTACTGCAACGATTGCAGCCAGGCAGACGAGGATCGAAACTCCGATGAGTTTCATCTTTTTGTCAAACATCTAATACTCACCTCTTGTTTGTAGGATGGGCGCCGGAAAATTCCGGCCCCAGTTGTATAATAATCTATACAATTTGATTAGTATATATTACCATTTGTTATACAATATTGACTCTTCGGTGAGATTTTAGGGGTCGTCAAAAACAGGGTTCTGCCGGGTGAAAGAAGGTCGGGGATACCTATCATTCCATCAATAGTTCCAGGAGAAGAACTACCATTTCTTTACCACACCTTGATTTGGTGACCAGATATCCGGCGAATTTTTTACCCCAGCCCGGACCCGAAAAAAAATATTCAGATCATTGGGATAAGAATAACAATTCCCATCAGAACCATGATTATCCCGATCATCAGTCGCAACAGGCTTTTCCTTTCATCTCTCCATGCGTTCACTGTTTCGGGGGAAAGACCGAAGATCACGAGGAGGAGAATTGCAACCAGGGGGATAATTACAATGAAATTATAGAGGACGAGATACAAGAGCCCATAGGTTAGGTCCTGATAGAGCATCCCGAGGATGGATATGTAAATACCTGCAGTACAGGCCATCCCATAAATCCCTACGAGAATTCCGACAATAAATCCCCCGAGGATACTCACCTCTTTCATATACGCGGAGATAAGGCCTTTCTTTGAATCGGGAATTGAAAGGATGGGTTTTTGTTCTTTCGAGAGTCCGTCCTTTATCTGGATCACACCGGCAATAATCGCGATCGCTGCCGCAACAAGGGTAAATGCTTTGGCAATGCCGGGAAGCTGGATAATTGAGAAGATAGCGAATCCGGATAACAGCCTGACAATGAAAAACGCACTGATATAGGCAAGGCCTACGAGAAAAACCATCTTCCTGGAACCGGTCGCCATCAGGGATACCAGTAACAAAGCCAGGACTAACAGCCCACAGGGATTCAGTCCTTCCCCGATAGCTGCAACGAGAAACACTACGGGATTTATTGAATAAGTACTTTCAGTTGGACCGCGGTCAATACGGGGCTCTCTATATGAAGAATTTGTCAGGGATGATTCAACGGTTGTGTTAAAGTTGTTCGTAATATTTTCTTCGCCTTCAAGGAACGTATCATCAAGGAATACTACGGGTATATGGAATAATTCACCGGGATACCTATCCCTGAACAATGAAAACAGCTGAATATTTGCCGGGTTTGAGAGATCATCAAATTCGATCCTGGTTTCCGGATGGACCCTTGCATATTGTTCAATAAGGGGAAGCACTTTCTGGCAGGACTCGCAGGTAGGATTATAGAAAAAATGAATGACACCAGGGCCCGGGTTATCAATTGAAGAAACTGATTCCGGTGGGGTCAGGGGATTACCTGGTACAGTCACATTATTGTTAGTTTCTATCGTTTCCCTGACGAGACGGTCCAGGTTACCGGTGATATTTTTTTCACCATTCAGGTACTGGTTTCCGACCACTACGACTGGCACATGAAGGTTTACATTTCCCAGGTCTTTCTGGACCTGGATAAATTGTTCGACCGTCGATTGATTCTCAACGATATTATGGTAATTTATACGAATATCTGGATTATTTACTTCATATTGCTGAATGATGGGGAAGACTTTCTGACAGGACTCACAGGTAGGGTTGTAGAAAAAATCCACAATTACTTGTCGTTCGGTCCCTTTGTCAAATACCGTGAGCGAATTTCCCGTCCCAGATCCCGTTACGATAGCAACGGGTCCGGCACACATGAAAAGTATCGTGAAAAGGACGATAAAAAACAGATAATGCAGATTTTTCCTCATGAGACTCCTGGGATCCAGACTGTAGAAGTGTTTGTAAGTACTTTTGTTATATTCTTTCTCGAAAACATTAGCTAAACATCCGGTATCAGGAAAATAATCATTGCATATTCGTTTAACGATCCTTGGTTAGAGGTATTTCTTGTAATTTTGATTGAATTGCACGGCAGTTGAAAATAAAATTATCCATCGATTGAATCAAGGAGGAAAACATCATCGATCCGTACTTTGAATAATTTTGCAATCCTTGCAGCGAGGATC
>JBAXMF010000155.1:0-5640 GCA_037134435.1 Methanomicrobiales archaeon
TGAGATATATGAAGAACTGATAAAACTCCAGGACAAGGTGGCCCCCGTCCCATTCGAAGAGCTACGCGCGACGGTGGAACAATATTGCGGTCCGATTGACGAGGTATTTCTGGAGTTTAATACCACGCCTTTTGCCGCTGCTTCTGTATCACAGGTCCATAGAGCAGTGCTCAGAGACGGGACAGTTGTAGCCGTGAAAATCCAGCGCCCTGGTATCAGGGAAGCAATCGAGACTGACCTGCCGCTCTTCGAGAAGATGGCCGAGCGGATCGAACAATTATCACCCGATGCCCGGGTATTCAGCCCTAAACTCATGGTACAGGAGTTTGCCGTCCAGATCAGGAAGGAACTTAATTTCATCCATGAAGGGAAAAATTCAGAGATTATTGCCGCATCGATGGCTAGTATTCCGGAAATAAAAATCCCCAAAATCTTCTGGCAGTACTCCGGGGACAAGGTCCTCACGATGGAATTTGTGGAAGGGTGCCGCATCGATGACGTGGATACGATCAAACGCTATAACGTGGACCCTATGCACATTGCCGATGTAGGTTTTCATGCATATATCCGTCAGATATTCCGGGACGGGTTCTTCCATGCCGACCCCCACCCGGGTAACCTCCTCGTCTCCCCCCAAGGCCAACTGATATTCCTGGACTTCGGGATGGTCGTCCTTATCCGGCCTGAAAGGCGCAAGATTTTCATTAAGGTACTGATGTCTATCGTCGGGTGCGACGTCGATACCCTGGTCGAATGCTTCGTGAATCTCGGACTAATATTCAAACCGGAGGATATCGAGCCGTTAAAAGACGAGCTCTATGCGGCCCTCCGTGAGTACCAGACTTCAGAATTAGGCCAGATGAATGTTGGAACTGCCATGGATTCACTTCCAAAAATCCTGCAGAAATATAACGTGGTGGTCCCGGGTTCACTGATGATGGTGCTCAAGGTTATCTGGATGATCTTCGCTGTTGCGGTGAAACTGGACCCCGGGTTCAATTTCGACCAGAGAGTAAAGCCATATTTCGACGAGATTATCGAGGGTAGTTACCTCTCGGCTGATACCCTGAAGAAGCTCCCACTCACGTTCATGGAGATGGCAGAAGGGGTCATGAATATCCCGAAGGTCATCAACCAGACGCTCAACACTATCGGAAAAGGCAATTTCAAGCTGGAGATCGAGGCAAATGATTTAAAGACCCTTTCCACCAGCATCCAACAGGCGTCGGGCAGGATCATGATATCAGTGATTGTCGCTGCAATCGTGGTAGGTTCTTCAATCGTGGTACACGCGCTTGCATCCGGCACCGTCGCCACAAGCTACCTCTTTTATGCCGTATTCATGGTATATTTCATCGCGATCATGGTTGGGATCGTGGCGCTCTATACAATGGCAAAAAAATAATGTGTGTCCGTAAGTACCGGCTCACACACTTTTGACCAGTTTCCACCCGAAAACCAGTGCTACGATCCCGAGGAGGAAACATAAAAATCCGATGATTTTCTCAAAGAACAGCATAATGGCAGACAGGTTAAACAGGAAGGCGATACCGATGATGACCAGGATAATACCGACTATAAATGAGATAAAAGCAATCCAATCCATTGTTATCATTCGAAATGTGATAATGCAGGATTTATAATTACCGAATCAGTTCTCTTTTCCTGCCGTTAGGGACGGTCAAATAATTCAGCAGCAAAATTAAAAAATCGGGGCGTCCCCTACTTCCAGATATTTTTTAGTAATAGCAAATGAATTAGATATTGGATTGTTCTATGGATTATACCAGGCTGAAACCATATTATTCATATATTATTTTTGCAATTATCGTTTTTTTTATGCTCTTTTCCATATGGATCAGGGGGCTTTCTGCCGCTACTATTGATGTCACTCACTACATTACGTATTATTCCTCCGACGCGTGGTACAATTTCCGACAGATAGAATTAATGATCCATAATTTTCCGAACTATGCGTGGTTTGATCCGATGACGGCATATCCAATTGGTAAATCTGTTGATTGGGGGCCGTTATTGCCATTTATCGTATCAGGTATCTGCATCCTTTTCGGTATGACGTCCCGGCCGGAAATGATGACTGCCGCATCATGGGTTGGACCCCTATTCGCTGCATTGATGGTTCCGCTGTTATACGTTCTTGGAAAGCGTATCGGGGACTGGAAAACCGGGCTTGTAGCAGCAGGCCTGATCACAGGTTTATCCGGATTATACTTTGTGTATTCCTCGTTTGGCAATGTTGATCACCACATCCTTGAAACATTTTTCAGCACGTTATTCTGCGTTTTATACTTATTTACGCTGTTTTATTGGAAGGAACACGTAAGCGAATTGAAAAAATATCCTGTCCTCATTACTGGTTTCGGGCTCTCCCTCATAACTGGCATCGTATATTTTATTGGTTATCTGAATATGCCGACAATGGTCCTGTTCGGGCTGATTGTTGCAATATTCACCTTCTTTCAAAGTATCATTGATAACCGGGCGAAGAGAACTTCAGAATTGCTTCTGATTACGAACCTTGGAATTTTTCTACCCGTCATTCTATTCATGTTGATATTCGGTGTAAAGCAACCCTGGGTTTCGTTCCAGCAGTATAGCATCGCCCAGGTATTCGCAATTTCTGCAATTATTGCTGAAACGGTTCTTTTATTTATTCTGTCGAAGAAATTGCAATATAATAGCCGGTTGTTTTTATTATCGGTCTTCGGTGTAATTGTTGCCATCTTTGTTGCTTCCCGCCTGTTACTCGGTGATGTAGTCCTGTCAACCCTTGTGACTGTTTTCGGGCAACAGCCTGAAATTTCTACCATTATCGAATCAAAACCCTGGAGTTTTGCCCTGGCATTTAATTCGTTCAATTTTGCTTTGATCCTTGCATTGATGGGATTTATCGTCTTACTGTACCAGTTATACCGCAAAAAACAGCACGAGTATTTGTTTTTAGTTACCTGGTCGCTTATCGTATTTTTTGCGACAGTTCAGCACTTCCGGTATGAATATTATTTTGCTGTCAATGTCGCGCTCCTTTCATCAATCGTTATTGTAATGGCAATTACCACCGGTCTGAACCTGCTGGGCCCGGATATCAGGATTTTTGGTGCATCCATTATTCATCATCGCACTAATAAAGCACCTGACAAAAAGGAAGAACCAACTCCGGTCAAAAAACACCCGGGGAAACGGGAGAAGGTGAATTATCCACCAACCCGTTCAAAACAATCTAAAAATAAAGCGGCTCTGGGTGCGGTTATCCTGGTTGGTATTATTATTCTCACCATTCTCGCCGTCACACTATCTATTCAAAATGACATTACCTATGCAACCACACCTGATCGCCTGATAAATAAAAACTGGGTGGAGACCATGGAATGGTTACCTGTCAACACCCCTGACCCCGGTGTGAATTACCTGGGGAACTACCAGAAAGAAAATTTTGTCTATCCAGGTTCGGCCTATGGAATTTTATCCTGGTGGGATTATGGGCATTATATTACTTTCATCGGCAAACGGATCCCGGTTACCAACCCGTTCCAGGACAACCTGGCAGGACCTTCAGGAGCAGCAGCCTTTTTTATGGCGGGTTCCGAGAATGAATCGACATTGATTGCAGAGTCAATGGGTGCCCGTTATGTGATCACCGATACCTCCACCACAACGGACACGTTTGAAACTCTCGCCACCTGGTATAATAACAATACGGGTATCAGTTCGTATGTAAAATCATTTTTTATCCCGAACCCCGAAAGACCAGGACAATTATTACAATTAAACGGGGAATCCCCCCCCTATTTCCATACAACTGTTGTCCGCCTTCACAATTTTGACGGGTCTATGCAAATTCCTGGGACGTTCACATACCTGGTATACAACAATGAAAACCGGAATGGGTTATTGTACCCGATGGTGACTGACGCCCAGACTCTCAATATGGCGAATGCAACGAATGCAATTAAGAAGTTTGAACAGCAGCCGCAAGGGAATTCCCATGCAGTCCTAGTGGGGCAGTACCTCCAGCCTCTTGAACGGGTACCTGCCCTGCAACACTTCCGGTTGGTGTATGAATCCCCGGGTAATTCCCCGGGAATTATGATTCACGACACATCAGGCGCCGAAAATCTAAAACTTGTAAAGGTCTTTGAATTGGTGAAAGGTGCACACATCAAGGGAGAGGGGGCGATCGAGCTACAGGTGGTCACCAATACGGGTAGGACGTTCACGTACCGGCAGGAGAGTAACAACGGTGAATTTATCGTTCCTTATTCGACAGTGAATAATACGTATGAGGTCAAAGCCAATGGAAAATATCATATTCTCGGTACAACTATCGGGATAGACGTAACTGAGAATGATGTCATTGAAGGAAAAAATGTGAACTAAAGAAATCTGGTCCAGATACCTTTTTTCGTGCGCTTATAAAGGATCAGATCAATCTTTATTCACCCGGTTCTCCTCGCTCCTCTCTAAAGCAAATTTCATGGTCGCAAAAGTGGCCAATCGCAAAGGGATACTGTTGAGCACAATAAATCCGTGTGGTTATGTTTCCTGAATGAGGAAATCCCCCAGCCTTGCTATTCCAGTTCCGGATAACCCAGGTAGTTCACCCATCAAATTCAGATTTTTTTAGATGTGTTCCTGATTTAGGGACCCTGCTTTTCAAAATTAACATCTATGAAAACAACGTTCCTGTTCTGCCTTATAAAAATCAGGGAATTATTCAGGCCTAATTCCGGCGGCAGAACTACGTATGCCGAACACGTATCAAGACTTCATATGCCCTGTCCCAGCCTAGCAAAGTCTCTTTTTTATCAGATCAGGACCCGCGTTTAATCAGGGGCAACCTGAAAAAATCCGGCCATATTCCGGCCCCTTTATCGCAAAAATAAGCCATGTTTTATCTTCACGCCATCCCATATTACCCCCTATCAGCAAGTGCCCTTAATTTTGTTTGGTACTCCCACTATTTCAGCCAGTTTCCGAAAATAACCAACTATCAACCATATTTTTAAACTACCTTAAAACATACCATTTTCTTCATGATCCGGGGCCTTAATGGACCCTGATTTACCTAAACCTACCCTGCATGACATGTGATATGACTGGAAAAAGGGTGCGCTAAACGGGCTGGAATTTCTAACTTCTTGTCCTTACTATCGGATTCTTAAAGGATTTGCAGGACTTCGATACATGCCACTATCATTGCTCGAAGTATTCGGGGCATCAATACATAAAAAACGCCATTTTTGGTTAACTATGCGGAGTCTCC
The DNA here is from genome assembly GCA_037134435.1 of Methanomicrobiales archaeon. GTDB lineage: Archaea > Halobacteriota > Methanomicrobia > Methanomicrobiales > Methanospirillaceae > CAIKOD01. The sequence goes on from JBAXMF010000155.1 coordinate 5,285, forward strand.
AAGGATAAGGAAATATTAATTTCTCTATCGCAGGATCTCTGCTTTTTCGGATTTGTGTTACGAAATAATGTTTTTCTGATGATAACCCCAGGACGAACGAAAATCATGGGAACTTCATTATTGGTAGTGCCAGACATGAAACGGAATTTTTTTGTTACCGTTAACGTTTCCCATGTCCCTGGCTACCCTTCCCCCCGGATGGCATCGTAAGGATTCATCCTGCTGCTCGTATACGCTGGATATAGTGACGCGATGCTTCCTATTGCGATAACAACAAGTAACGCGGTACCGGCCATCAAACAAGTATCAATTGCGGAGGGCATCCTGAACGAAACCTGGAGTGCACTGTTCAGCAT
>JBAXMF010000156.1:0-5631 GCA_037134435.1 Methanomicrobiales archaeon
CAGAACCAGAAGAGAAGAACGTGATGAAACGGCCACCACGGAGAAAAGATGACGGGCTCTTTACCCACCGCACTCTTAAACACAGTCTTCTCCAGGGAATCGTCGTCCTCGCTATTGTCCTAGTCATCTACGTCAACGCGCTCTCACGGGGAATAGCAGAGAACGAGGTGCGTGCAATGACCTTTACTACCATAGTAATTGCCGATCTTGGCCTGATCCTGACAAACAGGTCCTGGTCAGAAACTATCTTAACCAACATATTTTCACCGAACACGGCACTGGTGTACGTGTTCCTGGGGACTGTATTCTCCCTTGCGCTTGTCCTGTACGTACCGTTCCTACAGGACCTGTTCCGGTTTGGTGCCCTGTCTGCTGTTGACCTCGTCTTGTGCGCGGTAGCAGGAATACTCAGCATTCTCTGGTTTGAACTGTTCAAGTACTGGAATGCAGGATCAGTAAAACAGGGAGGATTGTAGGCCCTCCGTCCGGATGAAATATGACGGTATTCACGGGTATAATCCGGCAATACGGTGAACGACAATGGATCAGACAAAGAATTTTCATAATTGAGAAATCATGTGATTGTTATGGAATTAATCATGACTAAATGGGGCCTTATTTTTAAGGCGTTCGGGATCACTATCACCCTCCTTATCGTACGGCTGGTTTTTGATTACCTTAAATTTGACATCCTATCTGTGACGAACCTTATCACCGCGTTTATCGGTGGTGCGATTTTTACCATCGCGATTATTTTCGCCGGTACTTTGACAGATTATAAGGAAAGCGAGAAGATTCCAGGTGAAATTGTGACTTCTATCCGGACAATGTACAGTGACCTTACACTAGTCCGGGTAAAGGATGTTACGCTTATTCCAGGTATGCAGGGAAATGTCGCTGCCCTGATGCGTTGTATCAATAAGAATTTCCGGGATAACACCTGGGACCTTGAAGCGATGGACAAGGCCATTGATGCAGTTACATCAGATATTTCAACACTAGTTGACGAGGGAGTTCCACCGAATTTTATCATCAAACTAAAAAGTGAACTTACATCCATTGACCGCCTTTCGCACCGGGTAAAAACCATTGCCGATACATCATTCATACCGGCAGCTTACGCAATTTCTGAACTGGCTGCCGCGGGAGTGATCATCTTACTGTTTTTTGTTAAACTTGATCCCTACTATGAAGGGCTTGTCCTGTTTACGGTACTTTCAATGCTACTCATCTCACTCCTGCTCCTGATAAGAGATATGGACAACCCGTTCGAGGTGGGACAGAAAACCTATGCCGATGTTGACCTGTTCCTCCTGTGGGACCTTGAAAAGAAACTTGACGAAAAGACAGGATATAAGAAATAATCCCTTTTCTTTCTATACCGATAGTGAAGCATATCGAATCTCTTGATGGACCTCAATGGTTACACATGTTCCAGTTAAACCAGGAACTATCAGAAAAACCACCAGAAAATATGCCATTACCTATTGTCAACCTCCTTCTTCACCAGCTCCTTTGAGCTTGACCCTTATCCATAAAACGCCGGGAAAAGCGCCCTTAAGGTCTTAAAACGGTGATTTTTGTGAAACCCGGGAAAATGATTGCCTAAAAATAAAGCCCAATTGCAGGCTGAATACGTCTGAAATCCCAGTAAATAACATTATCGGGGACCTAAACCAAACGGGGTAAAATGCGACCGATTAAAACGAACAGGAGCGGAAGATCCCTGGTTAGGAGGGGTAAGAATACCCGTATATAAGGAATGCTTCGGTAATTCAGGCGTATACTAGGTTGTTTTTGCCCGGTTTTTTGGTATAAGTTGGTAAAGCATTTTCTGTTGTTGTATGAACCCCTGATCGGCTTTCAATGGAAACCCGGGTTTCCAGAAATATTCACCGTGGAGATAACTACGAAACCAAAAGCCCCTCGTTTTTAAACGATTTAAACCTCTTTTGAGGACAACCGGTCAGGCAAAACCGGTAATGCAAGGACGAGAAAAAATAAATTATCCAAATATCTGCTTTGACAACTCGAGTGCTTCCACGGCCGGAAGTTTTTTCCCGGTCAGAAACTCGATGCACGCCCCACCACCCGTTGAAATGTGGGTGAAATGCTTACCAAGCCCGAGCTTTTCGATTACTGCAGCGGTATGCCCGCCACCCACAACTGAGAAATCCACTTGCGAGGCGGCTTTCAGCAGTTCAATAGTCCCTGTCGCAAAATCAGGCTCCTCGAACACCCCGGCAGGTCCATTGAATACCACGGTCCCAGCGGCCTTTAATTGTTTTGACAGCACCCTGATAGCATCCATCCCAAGGTCAAGGACCGGCGCGTCACGGGGTATCGCGCTTGCGGGAAATTCCACACGCCGGTTCCCTTCCCGGACTGCAACCCACTCAGGAACAATAATCCGCTCCCGGTAATGGTCAAGGAGGTCCCGGGCATTCGCGATCTCCGCATCGTACTTCAGCTGGTGGACCAACTGCGTAGAAGGGGAACCGATATCAAAACCCTGAGCGATAAGGAATACATTCGCAACAACGCCAATGACCATAACCTCGTCGGCAATATTGTGTTCAAGGACATGCCGGGCAACTGCCATTGAATCATCGACCTTGGTCCCTCCAAGTACCATGCAGACGGGTTTCGGTGCTCCGGTAAATACCCGGCTCAATGTTGAGACCTCTTTCTCCATCAGGAGACCGGCAGCCGACTTCATGACCAGTGGGAGCCCGACAACCGTAGGCTGCGAGCGGTGAGCCGTCCCGAATGCATCGTTGATAAAAATATCCCCCATGCCTGCAAGTTTTCGCACAAGATGGGTTTTTTTTGCTTCTTCAGGTTTTAATGTCAGGTTCTCTTCTGCATTAAACCGGACATTCTCAAGCATGAGCACTTCTCCGGAACGCATATTCCGGACAGCGTCCCGCGCTGCACTCCCAAAAATATCATCGATATAGAAAACTGAACGCCCGAGCATCAGGGATAATTTTTCTGCATGGGCTTCCAGAGTCGTGAAATCCTTTTTGCCAGGACGGCTCTGGTGTGTCACGATTACAACACGGCTCCCCTTCAGGGCCTGTATCGTAGGGATATGTTCACGGAACCGTTTGTCGTCGAGAATAAGGTTTGATGTGGGATCGATGGGGGAATTGAGGTCGAGCCTGAGCAGGACCGTCTTTCCATCAGTTCCCATTTCATTCAGTGTGCCGATCGGCATCTGCACCTCATGATTACAATTATGCCTTCATTCTTGCCTTGATCTTCTTCAGGCGGAAGAGTTCTTCCCGTTCCATCTCATCGAGGCGCATCTTGATAAAGTCCCGCGCCTCGGATAGTTCCGGGATCACCTTGAACTCTAACGCATTAACGCGACGCTTCGTGGACTCAATCTCGCTGAGGAGCCGTTTCATCGTGGTCTCGATCTCAGCACTTTCGATGATCGCCTCAACGAGCTCCTCAAATGAGGTCGCCGTCTCATCGATGATCGACGTCGTACCGAGGATACCATACCCACGGTCAACCAGGCTCTTTCTCACCTTCGAAGACTCGATTGTTGGAACGACGACACCCATGATATTTTTGGAGGTCAGGGTGATCTGGGGGACCTCCTTGACGGAGAATGCCGCTGATTTTACCCCGATTGCCCCTTCGACGGTGTTCGCAAGCGCCATGCTCTCGACTGCCCGCTGGTATTTCTGCAGCAGTTCTCCGCGGCTGTCTTTTGCATCCGCAAGGACCTTGAAAAATTCAAGGATCAGTCCGTCACGCTTCATCTTGAGAATTTTATAGCCCCGCTCGGAGAGCGCAATCCGCCGCTTAAGGCCGATCAGTTCTGAACGTGTTGGCTTAACATCTCTGAGCGCCATTGTGACGTCACTCCTTAGTTGCCCCTGCTTTGAACTTGGGATGATACTTGCTTATGAGGTCACGGTCGATACGGGTGAGCTGTTCCACGGGTAACGTCGAGAGCAGGTCCCAGCCGAGGTCGAGCGTGTCCACGATCGTCCTGTCCTCGTCATATCCCTGTTTCACAAACCGCTGTTCGAAGAGGTCAGCAAACTCAAGGAGCATCCGGTCACGTTCTGAAAGGGCATCCTTACCCACAATCGCGACCAGGCCACGGAGGTCGTTCCCTTCCGCGTACCCGGCATACATCTGGTCAGAGACCTTTTTGTGATCTTCCCTTGTATGGCCTTTTCCGATACCAAGGTTCATCAGGCGCGACAATGAAGGCAGCACGTTGATGGGTGGGTAGATACCCTTCCGGTGGAGCTCACGGGAGACCACGATCTGTCCTTCGGTAATGTACCCGGTAAGGTCAGGGATCGGGTGCGTGATATCGTCACCTGGCATCGTAAGGATCGGGATCTGTGTCACAGAACCTTTCAGGCCCTTGATGATCCCTGCACGTTCGTAGATGCTTGCAAGGTCGGTGTACATGTAACCGGGGTAACCACGACGACCAGGCACTTCTTCACGGGCTGCGCCGATCTGACGGAGTGCTTCACAATAATTGGTCATGTCGGTAAGGATAACCAGCACGTGCATACCCAGTTCGAATGCCAGGTACTCTGCCGTTGTAAGGGCAAGACGCGGCGTGATAATCCGTTCGACTGCCGGGTCGTCAGCAAGGTTTAAGAATACCACCGCACGCTCGAGCGCTCCTGTGCGCTCAAAGTCCTTCATGAAGTGGTTGGCCTCTTCCTTCGTGATACCCATCGCAGCAAAAACCACGGCGAACGGCTCTGTGGAACCGATCACTTTTGACTGCCGGGCGATCTGGAGTGCGATATTATTGTGGGGAAGACCTGCTGCCGAGAAAATCGGGAGCTTCTGGCCCCGGACAAGTGTGTTCGTCCCGTCAATGGTCGAAATACCCGTCTGGATAAACTCGTTTGGTGATGCACGTGCATAGGGGTTGATGGCAGCACCGGTGATGTCCAGGCGTTTTTCCGGGACTATTTCGGGGCCACCGTCAATCGGTTTCCCGCCACCGGAGAGGATACGTCCGAGCATCTCCTTTCCGACGGGCATCTTGATCGTCTCTCCGGTGAAACGGACACCACTGTCCCTCCCGATACCGGCGGTTGTCTCAAAAACCTGTACTACGACAAGATTATCGCTCGTGTCGAGCACCTGCCCGCGTTTGATGGTCCCATCAAAGGTCACAATGTTGACCAGCTCGCCGTACCCGATAGGTTCAGTCTTCTCGACAAACACGAGTGGACCGGCAATTTTTGAAATCGTCCTGTATTCCTTCATGCTGCCGCCCTCAGTGTGTTGAATTCTGTGTCCATTGCTTTCAAAATCTTCTCAAGCTCCGGCTTATAGTCCCTGATGAACTTTATCTGGGGCAGGTCATTCTTTGCCTTGGATGCAATGATCTGTGTAGGGGTCACCCCGACCGCCTGTGCCGCCGATGAAAGGTCAGCGAAGAACTTGATCGACTTCATGATATCATACTGTTTCTTCATATCACAGAAGGTGTCGACTGCATCGTATGCATTCTGCTGGAGAAAGATTTCACGTATCATGCGGGCAACTTCGATCGTAATCTGCTCGGTCTCGGGCAATGCGTCAGACCCTACCAGCTGCACGATCTCCTGGAGCTCAGCCTCTTTCTGGAGG
>JBAXMF010000157.1:0-5628 GCA_037134435.1 Methanomicrobiales archaeon
ATGGGCAGGAGACAGATGAAGGAATGGATCCAGATAGACCGGGAACGGTCGGAAGACTACCGGAATGACTTAGAAATTCTGAAGATTTCAATCGATTATGTCTCTTCATTCGTGAAGTAGAGGGACTGTCTGCAACACCATCGCAGCCGACGGACACAAAGGAAAAATAGACCCGTTACTAAAAACCCCTGGTGAATCAGCGGAAAGCATAAAATTGCAGCCGAATAAGACATAATCACATGAAAGAGTGGATCAAAGGTACTATCGTACTTGGTATACTTCTCTGGCTGTTCGGGTACCTCATATCGATAGCGCTGTTTTTTTCGCCGGTTGCTGGTATCATGGGCTGGATTATTACGGCCATTTTCACCCCGGTTACTGTCGTGGTTACCTGGTGGTGGTTCCGGACAAGGAACCTTGCCCTCACTGATTACGTACTGGTTGGAGTACTATGGACTATCATCGCAGTTGTGTTCGATTATCTGTTCATCGTCCAGCTGCTCAGGGCCTCGTACTATGGCCCTGATATATTCGTTTACTATATCCTTACCTTCCTGATCCCGATCGGAGTTGGATTGTACCTGGTACGGGCCCATCGTGAACTGGGGGTAAAACAGGTTTGAATGATTAGAAACGACAAAATTGTCTATTCAACTCCTCTATGAATTCAGGTGATACAGCCATGATTCGGCCAATATTTACCCGATGTTCGGTAGAACAACTATTTGATACTCATTGGAAAAAATGAAACTATTTCTTACTTTTTCTTTCAGGGTCCGTTACAACGTAAAATGTCAGATTCAACGATGCCCTTATCAGGACCCTGCATAACAATGTTGTATTTCATGCTTTTTTCAGTAGGACTGTAAATGATCCAACTCCCTTTGCTGATTTCCAACGATAAGGCCTGCACATTTGAGAGCATTGAGATGGTACGATAACTTTGAATCAGAAATTCCAATTATTTCCCTGATTACGCAGACACAAAAGGGGTTGCGAGGTGAGAAGGTAAAGGATCTTCATTCTGATCATGTCAGAAAGGGCATGGTGGACCTCAACAAGATTCTCTAGTTCCTGGTCATCAGGAAGCCGAGAAATCAATCCTTTCAATCCACCGCTCCTGTCCAGTTCATCCTGGATGGCCGGTGGAATTGGTAATGTTTCTTTCACAACAGGCCCTGCCATTTCAAAAATATATGAAATGACAAAGTATATTACTTTTCACACCAAGACTTCAATAAAAGTTGAAATCTGTGATTAGTATGAGCCAGCAAAATTCATGTGGTAATTGTGGATCGGAAGGAAAAACAACCATAATTTATTCCTGTTCCGGCCTCGGATCGAATGTGGGACAACTATCAAACGCTGCGGCCTGTCGCCTGACAAATGAAGGATTCGGGAAAGGTTCCTGTCTTGCGGGTGTCGGTGGATCTGTTGAAAAGCTCATCGGAATTGGAGCAGCAGCAGACCGGCGGATTGTCATCGATGGCTGTCCTCTTGCCTGTGGAAAGAGAATCCTGGATGGGAAGGGACTTGCCATTGATGATTACGTGATCATCACCGATCTCGGCATTGAAAAAGTCCCAGGTCCAAATTTCAATGAAAGGGACCTGGAAACGGTCATTTGAGCCGTGAAACATCAGGATTTGTAGGAAGGCATGATGGGCAGCACGTTTGAAATACCAACATTCTATAGGGGAGGTACCATTTCGTGATCCCTGATTATCTGCAGATGTTTGCCGACTGGCTGACCTACACGGTATTGGGAATGACTGCAGGAAATCCGCTTGGCTCGTCGGTCAATTTCTTTATCTACGATTCGATCAAGGTCACGGCCCTCCTTGCAATCATCGTGTTTTTTGTAGGAATTATCCGGACCTTCATCACCCCGCAGAAGGTGAAAAAATTGGTTGGTGGAAGGACCGAAGGGGTTGGTAATGTTCTTGCGGCATTGCTCGGGATTCCAACACCATTCTGTTCCTGTTCAGCGGTCCCGCTGTTTATCGGGTTCGTGGAATCCGGTGTACCACTGGGGATCACATTCTCTTTCCTGATCGCATCACCCTTGATCAACGAGATAGCCGTTGCAATGCTGTTCGCATTATTCGGCTGGCAAATTGCAGTGCTTTATATTGTATCCGGGTTGATCATTGCCATCGTTGCTGGCATCATTATCGGCCGGCTCCACCTCGAAAACCAGGTCGAGGAATTTGTCTACAAATGTAAAATGTATGATAACCCGGATAAGCCAATGACCTGGCGGGACCGGGTCAACTTTGCCGTCGGTGAATCAAAAAGCGTCACTCTCAAAGTCCTGCCCTACATCCTCATCGGCATCGCTATCGGAGCAATAATTCACGGATATGCCCCGGCAGATTTCCTTGTAAACATCGCGGGCCCCGATAATCCTCTGGCGGTCCCGATTGCGGTGCTGATAGGAATCCCCCTCTACTCTAATGCAGCAGGAATGCTCCCGATCATGCAGGTGCTGACCTCGAAAGGTATGGCGATTGGGACTGCCCTGGCGTTCATGATGGCAGTGGTAGGGCTTTCACTTCCGGAGATGATCATTCTCCGGCGGGTAATTAAAATTAAATTAATCGCAATATTTGTTGGAATCCTGTTTGTAGCCATTACCCTGACAGGGTTACTCTTCAACGTGATACTCGGATAAATAACGATAACGGAAGATGAAAAATGACAAAATCTGATGATGCACTCAACGCGTTCCGGAATGGATTTACCTGCTCTGCGGCGGTGTTCTCTGCATTCTCCGAAGATCTCGGGCTTGACAGCGAAATGGCAAAGAAGATCGCCTGTGGATTTGGTGCAGGCATTTCAAAGACAGGTAACCTCTGCGGTGCCGTATCAGGGGCGATCATGGTGATCGGCCTGAAATATGGGAAAACCGTGAAGGGAGACGATGCTGCGACCGAGAAGACACGGGCTATGGTCAGGGAATTCATCCATGAATTTACAACAAAGAACGGATCGGTTAATTGCACGGAACTACTTGGGCTCAATCTCGCGATCCCGGAAGAGTATGCAAAGGTCCGCGACAACAGGTCCTTCTTCACATTATGCCCGACACTTGTTGGCGATGCCGCTACAATCCTGGAAAAAATCCTTGATGACGCAGAACGGTGAACCCACATGAATACCCCAATTAAACGGCTATCCCTCCTCGATACCTATCTTACCCTCTGGATTTTCCTTGCAATGGCTATCGGTATTGCAATCGGGTATTTTTTACCCGTGGTCCCGGCCGCAATTACCCGCCTTTCAATTGGTACAACTTCAATTCCTATTGCGATCGGACTCATCCTGATGATGTATCCACCGCTGGCAAAGGTGCGGTATGAGGATTTGCGGTATGTCTTCCGGGACACGAAGGTGCTCGGCCTGTCACTTTTACAGAACTGGATTGTCGGGCCTGTACTGATGTTTGCCCTGGCGGTCCTGTTCCTCCGTGACCAGCCTCTCCTGATGTACGGGGTTATCCTTGTCGGTATTGCCCGGTGTATCGCGATGGTTATTGTCTGGAATGACCTTGCCGGAGGCGACTGCGAGTATTGTGCGGCAATTGTCGGTCTCAACTCGATATTCCAGGTATTTTTCTATTCCCTCTATGCCTGGATTTTTATTACGGTACTTCCTGCAGCCCTTGGGATTGCAGAAGGGGCCGTGGTAACTATCACAATTTCAGAGATCGCGGTAAGTGTGTTTATTTACCTTGGGATTCCGTTTATTGCTGGAGTTATCACCCGTTTCGCCCTGTTGAGAATAAAATCAAGGGAATGGTATGACGATTACTTCATTCCAAAGATCTCACCGATAACACTCGTTGCATTGCTCTTCACCATTATTGTGATGTTTTCACTCAAGGGGGAGTATATTGTCACGGTTCCGCTTGATGTAGTTCGGGTCGCGATTCCATTGGGCATCTATTTCCTGCTGATGTTCTTCATCAGCTTCTGGATGGCCTTTAAGATGGATGTTAATTATAGGAAGTCTGCCAGCCTTTCATTCACGGCTGCATCCAACAACTTTGAACTGGCGATCGCCGTTGCAATCGGGGTATTCGGGATCGGGTCATTGGTGGCATTCGCTACCGTTATTGGCCCGCTCATCGAAGTTCCCGTTATGATCGGACTTGTTAATGTAGCGTTATGGCTAAAGATCCGATGGTATGGGGGAGATAAAGCTGCAACCTGCGATGAGGGATGTTCATGACAGAAAAGAAACGAGTCCTGTTTATTTGCACCCATAACTCCGCCCGATCGCAGATAGCGGAGGGATACCTGCGTGCACGGTATGGGGACAGGTTCGATGCTTTCAGTGGCGGTACAGAAGTAACGAAGGTTCATCCGGTGGCAATTGCCGTTATGAATGAGATTGGAATCGACATCTCATCTCACCGGTCCAAGCTGATCGACGAATTCTACCATACGCCCATCGATATTGTCGTGACGGTATGTGATTCTGCAATGGGATTTTGCCCGTTTTTCCCCGGGAAGCATGAGGAGATCCATTTCAGCTTTCCCGATCCATCGGGACTTACCGGGACCGATGAAGAGGTCCTTGCCGGGTTTCGTATGATACGTGATGAAATTATATCATGGATAGACAGGACATTTGGAGAAGTGGATAATCAAACGTAATTGGTAACGAGGAACAGTCTAAAAGTAAAACCACATCCCGAATACCCTTCCGGAAGGCCCCGTTGGCAACAAACTCAGACGGCCCCCAAAAAAATGAAATCCCACTATTTCGCAGAATTACCAAATTCTGTGATAGAGAAATATCCGATATCATCGAAATATTTTGCCGCCCCTGCTGACCTGGCGAAGGTGATAAAATCATTTTCAAGGGAAGTCGCCGGCCCTTTCGTTATATAGAGGAGTGGGCGGGTGAGCCGGGATATGTAGTAGGTGTTGTTCTGATCGCCATGGTTCAGTTCCTGCCTGATACGCTCCCCTGCATTGGAAATATCTTCTGGCAACGCCTTATCTGAAGCATTTTCCCGTAATTTCAGGATTTTTACCCCGGGATCACGTTCTGCAAAACCAAAGTCAGCGAAACCGATGGCATCAGGATTTTTTGCCACTACCCGGACTACGCCCTCATTTCCAACGACTGCAAGCGGAACGATCGTCACATTCCCTGAGTAATCGGTCATGTTCATTGCGGCGTCCAGGTTTGAGAACCGGGGATTGAGCCACTGGGCAAACGTCTCCTCAGTCCCTGAAGTATCTGACCTCTGCACCACTACCCTGATATTTTTGAGGTGAGTAAGGTCCGAAAGATCTCCAGATGTATCATCGTACAATAGTTGCATTTCGCTTTTATCTGCCTCGTTCACCGGGTTGTCATGATTGACAATGACCGCCACGGCACTACCGCCAATCTTGTAAGTCTGGAGGTCCGGATACTTTTTTTTCTCATCGTCATTTACATTTCTTGATGCTGACCCGATATCGGCCTGGCCCGTCCCTGCTTTGGATACCCCTGCACCCGATCCTCCCCCCTCCACCTTCACCTTTACGTCCGGATGGTCTTGCATGTAGGCGTTCGCAAGGAATTCAGAAACCGGCTGGATTGTGGTTGAACCTGAAATGTTCAGGGTTG